>JAVCCE010000004.1 GCA_030765645.1 Candidatus Hinthialibacter antarcticus
AACGGTTGTCAATCCACAAGCGGATAAGGTATAACAATTCTCAACAACCATGCGAAAACAAGCAATGTATGAATTGATATCCGGGGAGATGTTATGTTTGGTCCGTTAGTGTGTTTAATCGTAGGCGTCAGTCTCATTTTATTTTTGATTTTGGTGTTGCGGTTTCACGCCTTTTTGGCGCTGACGCTGGCAGCCTTATCGGTCGCAATTTTATCAGACCAAGTTCCACTCAACGGGGCGGTTTCGTTAGTGACCGGGCAATTCGGCGCCGCGATGGGCGGACTCGGCATCCTTCTCGTGCTGGCGGCGATCATCGGTAAGTGCATGATGGACAGCGGCGCCGCCGACCGCATCGTACGCGCATTCAATCGCCTCTTTGGTGCAGGACGCGAGGAGTTCTCGCTGTTCGCCAGCGGTTTTGCCTTGTCGATCCCGGTGTTTTTTGACACAGTGTTTTATTTGCTGGCGCCGCTTGCGCGGGCGGCCTATGCGCGGCGTAAACGCGACTATATCTTACTCGTTACGATGACAGCGGCAGGCGGCGCGGTCACGCATGCATTGATTCCACCAACGCCAGGGCCGATTCTGGTGGCGGAAGCGCTGGGCGTTTCGATCCTGACCGCGATGGGCGTCGGCTTTATGGCGTCGATTGTTCCGACCTTCTTCGGCGCGTGGTTTTACGCCTCCTGGATCAACAAGCGCATTCAAGCCGAACCAAAAGACATGCTCGGCATGTCGCAAACCGAACTCGAACGCACCGCCGCCAAACCTGACAGCGAATTGCCCTCATTATTTTTTTCCTGCGTGCCGTTTTTACTACCGGTTTTTCTTCTCGCAGGATCAACGTTTATCGGTGAATTTTTGAAGTCAGGTTTATACCAACGGTTAATTGAACTGATACCACAAATTGAAACGGTACTACATAAGGACGCTGCATGGATATCACTCATGGGCGACAAGAACCTGGTGTTCTTTATCGGCGCCGCGTTTGGAATCTGGCTGCTAGTTTCATCGAAAAAGCAGTCGCTTAACGATACGTTTAAATCGTTGGAATCCGCCATCGCCAGCGGCGCGGTGATCGCGTTCATCACCTGCGCGGGCGGGGCGTTTGGCAAATCGTTGGCGGCGGCGGGCGTTGGCGCTTACATCGCCAGCGGCGCCGAAACCTGGGGCATCTCACTGATGGCGCTGGCGTTTTTCTGCGCAGCCTTGATGCGCGTCGCGCAAGGCTCGGCGACGGTCGCGATGGTGACCACAGCGGGAATCATCGCCCCTGTGTTGCAAACCACCACGCTGAGTTATCACCCGGCGTATCTGGTCGCGGTCATTGGTTTCGCGGCGACGGCGTTTTCATGGATGAACGACAGCGGCTTCTGGATCTTTGGACAAATGACGGGGCTCACCGAACGCCAGACCCTGCAAACCTGGACGGCCACATTGAGCCTGATGGGCGTACTCGGCGCCGCGTGGGTGTGGGTGCTCAGCATCGTGTTGCCGCTGGTGTGACAATAGAAACTTATAAATTGGCTTGAGGATTTTGTCTTCCTAGCACTCTAACAATTAAGACCTCATTGTTGACGATCTGATAATAGATCGAGTGCGACTGAAAGACGCTACGTCTA
Organism: Candidatus Hinthialibacter antarcticus; assembly: GCA_030765645.1. NCBI lineage: Bacteria > Candidatus Hinthialibacterota > Candidatus Hinthialibacteria > Candidatus Hinthialibacterales > Candidatus Hinthialibacteraceae > Candidatus Hinthialibacter > Candidatus Hinthialibacter antarcticus. The sequence continues at coordinate 1,623 of JAVCCE010000004.1, forward strand.
TACCCTTCACACAGATCATTAACTGAAGGATATGCTTCAGGATTAGTAGCAATTCGTTTTAAGTGTTGAATTATCTCAGCGGAATACCTTTCCGCCTGATTGATTCCAAAATGTAAGATGCCGTAAGTGAACAGTTGATCTAAATCAGATTCGGCTAATTCAGAAAGTTTATATCTTGCCATCTTTTGTCAATCGTGCTTTTGCAGATGCAAAGATTTCTTCAGGCGTCTTTGAACTGATACCACTATTTTCACCTTCGATGAGAGCAGCCCGTATCATTTCAATTTCACTGACTCTCATTTGTTCTTTACGAATCAAATCGCGCACAATTTCACTCTCATTCTCATAATTGCCTTGAGTGATCAGCGATTCCATCCAACTTGATTGCTGGTCTGTTAAAGAAATCGTTTTATTTGTCATTGTCATCTTTCAATTTCTCCAATTAATGAAGAACTTTAAATAAAGTTTATCATTCAATCTAATCGAATCAAATCAATTTTTCAATGGAAAATCATCCGTCTCGGCGACGCTCCAATGTTTGTCGAACAGGCCGCCCCAGATGTAATGTCCATGCGGGCCGATGACAACAAAGTCGCCTTCGGATAACGTGCGCAATGACGACCGCCCCGATTCGAAATCTTGCAGCGCGTGCAATCCCTGCACCGTCGTTGAAATCAGCAACAGCAAATATTTTTGCGGATTCGCCGGGTTCGCAACCACCGCAACCAACGCTTGATCGGGCGTGACCAACCGCTCGGCAAAATGGATGCCCTTATCATCCCAACTCATGGGAAGTTTGTCTTTATGCTTCTGTAAAAACGACGATGCGCCCGTCGTCGAATACAAGACGACGTGATTATCTTGCAAAATATCTTCGCTTAAATCCGAACCAGCAAGCACCTTCCATTGCACATCCGCGTTGCCGCCGCGCATCGACCGTTTGAACGCCAGTCCCTTGGCGACTGTCGTCTCATCACTGGAGCCATCAGAACCAAACGCGTAAACATGCTTGCCCCAAAACGGCGCATGAAGCCCCTGGCGCGCGGGATAGATATGAGCGCGCTGCATCGGCTGGCTGAGTGACCATGTTTCATTTTTAAATTCAAAATGCTGCGACGAACCATAGGCAATCGGCGCAACCTCTTGTCCATCAATGACGACTTTGATCTTTTCTCCCTCAGGGAACAACGACGTTGGAGGCGATAGCCGCAAGCGTTCCACGTTGTCCGTCTTCACGGTGATGGTATTGCCTTCCGCCCTGGCTTCGATTTGCGCATGTTGGCGGATGGTTTTCAGTTCATCAATCGCCGTCCAATAGGCGCTGCCGCCATACGGCTCTCCGGTTTTAAAGATCACTTCGCGGGGATACGGATCGCGCTTGAATTGCTTAAACCAATCAAACACCCGCGCGTTTTGATATGCAGGCTCCCAGGCGGCGTGATCGACGCCGGGGTAGATTTCGAGTTTCGATTGATAGCCTAATTCACGCAGGCGCTTATCAAGCGTGAGTGAGTTGCTGACCGGCACCACCGGGTCTTTGTCGCCGTGCATAAAAAACACGGGCGTATATTTCATATTGACCGCGATCTGCTCGACCGTCGCCGATTGTTGTAATTTGTGTTGAAACTCCGGCGCATCCGCATCGGGAATATCCGAATGCAGATACACCGATCCACACACCGGCGCCGCAGCGGCAAACACGCCCGGATTACGAAACGCAAGTTTCAGCGTCCCGCCGCCGCCCATCGAAAGCCCGGTGATATAAGTGCGGTCTTCATCCACATTGAACAACGCCTTCACTTCGTCCATTACGCGCCACACGTCTTCCTCTGCGTAGCCTTCATACGATTGCGTTTCAAAACCATTGACCGAAACCACAATATAAGGAACGTCCGGCAGCTGCGGCATACGGCGCTTGGCGGCGTCGTCATCTTCTCCGCGCTTGTTGGTCAATCCAAACACGCGCCGCAAAGCGAGGTGATGGTTTGACCAGGCGCCGTGCAGCATCACCACAAACGGCCACTCTTGATTGCCGTCATACTCTTTTGGGATATACAGCGAATAGAGTTGCATCTCGCCGTTGATCTCAGAACGATAGCCGCGCAATTGATAGCCGGATTTTTCGCCGAGTGGATCGCGGCCTTTTTCTAACGAATCCGCCTTAGCGGTGATCGCATTAAGCCGACGGCGCAGGTCCCACACTTCGCCTGCGGTGGCTTTTTTGGCGCGTTCCATCAAGTCTTCGCCATAGGCCAACGCCGCCCACGCCGCGCGCAACATGACGGCATCATTCTGCGAAGACGCCTCAACCGCTTCGATGCGTTTCATCTGCTCGCGCAATTCGTCAAACCAGCTGTCTATTCGCCGCACCGACGCTTCGGCAACCACCACGGCTGAGTCGCCGTCAATCATTTCAACTTGCACTTTGCATTCATCATCAATTCCATCGGGAACTTCAACCATCGTTTGAAAGACCGAAGCGTTTTTGGGAACGGTTTCTGACAAAAGTTCAGCGCCGTCTGGCCCGCAAAACCGCACGCGCAATTCACAATCGGGATCAAAGCGCCGCACCGAAACCGCCGATTGCGTTTCATTCACCAACATCGCGGGAGACACGCTCACTTGCGCAACCTTGCGATGAATTTTGGCAATCTGCGCGTAGGTGAATTCGAGTTCGAGTAAGTTAATGACGTGCATAATCAACAGCGCTCCTAAGAAGAATATCAATCGTTGTGTTTTCATTGGTTTTGCTCCCCAAAAAATCAGTCAATCAATCCATGATACCGGGCCATCCAATAGGGCAAAAGCCACGCGCCGGGATCAAGCGCATACGTCCCCGCCCCACCCTCGACGCGATAGGGATTTCCGTTCCAGCGCTGCAAAATCCGTTCATCCGGCGGCAAGAGTTGCGCGATTTGCGGCTTGCCGAAGCGGTCGGGATAACGATCAAGAGTCACGTCCAAACGGTGCGCCGCTGGCACGGGCCAGTCGATGGAACCGAGCGGCCATTCACGCAGCGACCACAGCGCGTCATCCATACGTCTAGGTTCGAAACAAACCGAAGTGATAATCGCCCACAGGCTGCTTTTGTGTTGCTGAACATGCTGCCAGGCGCGTTCTAAACTCGCATCAAAAATCGGCTGATAGCGTTCAGCCGGGTTCGTCTGAAAGAGCGTGTAATAAGGCAGATAGGCCAGTTCATCGTCAGAATGATTGTCTTCATACGGCAGAGTGATTTTTTGATTGATGGTGTTGTTCGCATAGCCGTGTGTTGATAACAATTGCTGAAGCGCATCGCGAAATTTCGCGTCTTCGGTTACATGATAGGCCGCCGACAGAAACGAAACCATCTGCAACGAATTGAGGCCGCGTTCAAACGCCCAGGCGGGGTCGTCGTTGAGTTTCTCCGGCGCCCATACGCCCCAGCGGGTGGGCTTGCCGTCCACGTCGATGAGAGAATATCCGTTGTCAACAATGTGCGACATGATGCGCGAAACCAGGCCGCGCACTTGCGCCTTTTCCGCCTCGGTCTCAGCCAGCAAGTCATAAACGAGCGGATACACAAACATGTGTCCGACAATTTCATCCGAAGAGGTATCGCCCTTCCACATCCATTCACCATCGGCGCTGGGATGCCACTCGCCGCCAATCGAATCGTCGTAGTCTTCTTTTTTCATAAACGACCGCGCAGGAAACCCCGGAACGCCGGTAATCGTTTCAAGGCGTTCCATCGCCTCAAAATGTTTCCAGGCGCGTTCTTTCACTTGTGGATCATTGGTCACTGCGTATCGAAAACACTGCGACGCCAGATACATCGCCGTCCATAATCCGTCGTTATCGTCCGAGCGCTGGATGTACGAATCCAGGTTGCCAGGCTCTTTCAGTGAGACACCCGCCACCAGGCCATAGCGGTCATGGCGCGGGTAAACCTGCGCTTGAAAATGCTCGGCTTTTTGAGATAGCGTCCAGTCGTTTAGGCGAATTATCGTTACGCCTTTTTCATCAGCGAACACGGCGCCGCCTTCGAACGCGTCGATGTGTGAGACGCGTTCGCCGGTTTGCCAACGCGGCCCAACATAATAACTTTTGTTGCGAATTACTCCCTTGTCGGTCGCATACCAAACAGCGATACCATCAGGTTCAAAAAAGATTTGGTTAATATGGTTGTATGGCAACCCATCCTCACCGTCGATGCGCTGCAACCCGTTCGCGCCCATTAGATGAACGCACTCCTCGCCGCCGATGACGAGCGAACCATCGTCGCCATACGCGAGCGAAGACGGATTCGGGCCGAGCAGAAACTGCGTCCATTCCCAGCGCCACTTGCGCCCATCGAACAGCCACAGTTTATCGCCCGCCAGCGCCGCCGCGTTTCTTGTATGCACAGCGATCCGTTCCACGGGCGAGGGGACTTCTTCAATCTTCTCGACGGTCTCTTTCGTGCGCCGCAAGACATGCAACCCGTTTTGCGCGGCAATCCAGATATCGCCCGTCGGCGAGACGCAAAGGCCATTCACCTGTCCAAACGCCGCAGCGTTCAGTTTTGGCTTCAAACCAGGGGTAATCAACATTACGCCTTTCGGCCCTGCCAAGACCAAACCACCGCCAGCGATGGAATGCGACGCCAGCTTCATCCCCGGTGTGATTTCGACGCCGAGTGGTTGGTCTATCCGGCGAACAGCGCCGTCTTTATAAACAGACAGCGCATCGTCGCCCAATATCCACACCCCGCCCGTGGGGCCGTAAGCGACATCTTGAATTGGCGGTGTGATGTTCAGCGTTTCGTAGGGAAGTTTTTCAACCATCTCTTGTTTGAACGGCGCATCCGGCTCGCCGCTGTAGATCGTGCTGACAAAAAGAAAACTCAAAAGTAATGCGAATAGGGTTCGGTTCATATTTCACTCTCAGAATCGGGCGCAGCATGTTCCCCGAAGTTTTGTTTCACGATATTATGATGACGCCAACTGGGCATTGAGGCTACTGAAATGAGCGTTCCGTTTCGTATCGGGTTTGGGCTGGACTTACATCAATGGGCGGAAGGCCGCCGTCTGGTGTTAGGCGGGGTCGAGATTCCCTTTATGAAGGGCCTGTTGGGCCACTCTGACGCCGACGCGCTCACGCACGCCATCATCGACGCTCTGTTGGGAGCGCTTGCCAAAGGCGACATCGGTCAGCATTTCCCCGATACTGACCCTGCGTATAAGGATTGCAATAGCCTCGACCTGTTGCGCGAGACCATGAAGATCGTCGCGGGCGAAGGCTACAAGGTCGGCAATATCGACTGCACGGTGGTGACTGATTCGCCCAAGATGGCGCCGCACATCCCCGCCATGCGCAACACGCTAGCGCCGTATCTGGGCGTCGAAGCCGATTGCGTCAGCATCAAAGCGACCCGCACCGAAGAGGTGTTGTTCCCGCCCGAGAAAGGCCTACTCGCCACCGCCACCGCGCTGTTGTTGAGGGAGTAGCGACTACCGTAGGCGCAATTTAGAACAAAAGATATTGAGCATGCTATTTTTCATAGCGCCATACCTATTTGCATGGCTATTTTTTCTGCAAGTTGTTTAAAATCTTTTCTCGCATCTTGAACAGCATTCGCATGGCTACCAATGGCTCCTTCAGCCGATGTCAAATTGAATATGGGTTTCCTACGTTCCTGAGCCATTGGAATCAGGCTTCGATAATGTTTGATCGTAGCTAAACAATATGGATCATCTTCTAGTTTAATGTTTGAATCGGCTTTCGTTTTTAACACCGCTTCACGATAAACATTTGGAATACGGTTTACCCATTTGTCGTATGCCTTAACAGGTCGATCAAGCCTCACACTATGTTGCTGACATAGATAACCGATTGCTTTCATTTTCCCCTGAGGTAGTAGAAAATCTAGATGTTCATCCACCTCTGAATTCCCCCTCCAGTTATCCAATCTTTTATTCCATAGGCTCTTCCAACTCGTCAACGTAGGACCCAGGTTTTTCAACCCTTGTAGGGAGAATAAGTCGGCGCCTAAGGGGATTACGACATAATCGGTTGCTATTAATACGGATCGGTTGATCGCCCCAAGATTTGGACCAATATCAACCAATATGATGTCTGCTTGGACTTTTTCAGAGGCTTGTTGCATGACTTGCCAAAAGGAACTCAAAATCCGCATGGGACGGTAAAGGTTATTGTCTCCCATACTATCTGGCCATTGATTAGATAATGCATCTTCATAGCCTGACAAACTAACATCTCCAGGTATCAGATAAAGATCAGTTGTGATATTTTTCAATCTTGGTTCGGCGATATCTCCAACACCAGTGAGAGGCTTTACGCATTGATAAATCGTTGAGCCAACCTCTTGGCTGTTCCATATTTCTTCAATCTTATCTTCATCCAAAAAGGCGGCGGTTAAATTAGCCTGAGGGTCAAGATCAACAATAACGACTCGCTTGCGTAAACTCGCAAACATCCAACCTAGATGGTAGATTAGGGAGGTTTTTCCTACACCACCTTTATTATTAAAAAATGTCAAAACAGGCGAAGTCATATTTCCCTCTTTAATGTGCATACAACAGCACTCTGATTCGTCACAAACTCCAGTTCAGGGTTGCCATTTTTGTCCATTTCCGCTCTGGCAGTTGCAATTCCCCGCCCAAACGCTTGGATAAATCCAAAAGTCTTTAACACATCTCCAATATTAGGATTACGATAGTCTGTTATTCCTGGGCTGCCAAAGTTTTCATTTGTAACATTCCCAAACGGACCACCAGGGCTGTTGATTTCGATTCGGTCATTAAACCAGTATATTCGTACAGGCGCATTTGTACTTTCGTAAGTTCGGTGCAATACAGAATTATACACAATTTGCTGGAATGCTGCTGGAGGATATGGACTTTTTATCTGATGCACTGAGTTTGACACTATGTCAATCGCAGTTCGGTTATGCGCCTTCAATTTTTCCTCTGTACGGCGAAGCATATCAACTAAAGTACCTCTAATATTTTCTTCATCTATCACCGAATCGGCTAGTTCGGTTCCATCTATTCGTAAAAATTGAATATGCGCACCTGGCAAAAAATCTTGAGGAGTCTTGCCAATTGCCAAAAGTCCAAGAACTGTAGGAATTGCTTCATCAGGCGAAACAATCATTTTGCATGATGCCAAACGCTCCTCATAGGATCGGTTATTTTGTTCAAGTACATCCGCCGCAAATGCTGACGGGAGATATTCATTTTCAAAAATCGTCTTGGAAAGGTCTGTGATCTTGGCTGAGGGGATAGGATGAATATCAAAAGGAATGTTTTTGTACCTTCTTTTTTCATTCAAAATTCGCTCTTCTTGTTCGTTAGCAATTGAGCGTCTAGGCCCCGTACGGATCCAGATTCTTCCATCATATTTTACAGGCGGCATATCCGAGGGCATGACAGTTACCACTGCCATTTCAGCCCCTTTTAAACTTCTTTTTTCCACTGTTAAAACAGGAAGAGGCAAAATCTTGCCATCAGATTTCATATCAGATAATATTTGTAATAATTGATCTGTAACCTGTATTTCAGAAGGTTCTCCATTATCTTTTGCACCAATAAATAATACACTCACGTCATTATGGTTCGGGAAGTCATTGGAAAAAGCACAAACCGTTTGTCTCGCCCTATCGGAATTATCACCTCTAAAGGTTTCTTTTCTCTCGCTTCGATCAGATTCAATGTCGTCAAGCAATGCTATAAGTTCATCGTCTGTGAGTCTTCTCATCACACTATCCTGTTTTAAATACAATTTCTCACTATTTATAGGAAATAGCAATTTAAGAGAGTATATAACAGTGAAAGATAAGATAGCAGATGAATGAAGCCAACGAAACATTCAAAAACAAAGACAATGCCACAGGTTTTTCAACCGCTCAATCTCCATCAATTTGAGAAAATGGCGATTGCGCCGATTAACATTTTATTACACACTTTTCCCGTTAGCATAATAACAAAAAACAATCTCCGTTTCAAAAACCTATAAATTCAGCGACTAAGCCCATTGCCCTGAAAATAGTTTTGATGTTATCCGAGTCATAAGATAAACTATTGGTAAGAAACGAATCGTTGAGTGGTTCTGGTTCGCATTCAAGATCAGGCAAAACGAACCGACAATCATTTCAACGGCATTTCGTTCTCCTTATCTCTTTTCTCAGGATGAGTCTTAGAGGACGTCCCCCTTCTTCTCGACTCATCCTCTTTTTTTTGGCAACTCAAATTACGTTTGTCATAACATAACTTCTTCTGTTTCTATTTATCTTTCGTTCCCGTTAGTTTTCTCGAACTACATCTGCTGCTCTGGGGTGAATAGACTGACGGTGATAAAATGAACGGATATGTTTCGTCTATTTCGCCGGGTTTCTGCAAGACCACTTGCGGCGCGGCGTGAACCCATCCTATAGGAGAATCTTCATGCGTAAGTTGATCATTGCTGGAAACTGGAAAATGAACGCTGGCAGCGCCAGCGACGCGAGCGCCCTCGCCAAAGGCATCGCCGACAAACACGGCCAGACCGACGCCCTCGATATCGTCTTCTGCCCGCCGTACACCTCATTGCGCGAAGTCAGCGCCGCCATCCAAGGCACAAAAATCGGCCTCGGAGGCCAGAACCTCTACCCGAAATCCGGCGGCGCCTTCACTGGTGAAATTTCGCCCGATTTTCTCAAAGACTGCGGCTGCCAGTATGTGATTATTGGTCACTCCGAACGCCGCACCATCTTTAAAGAATCAAACGAATTCATTAATGAAAAGGTGAAATTCGCCTTTGAAAACGGCCTGGTTCCGATCCTCTGCATCGGCGAAACCGAGCAGGAACGCGAAGCCGGCAAGACCGAAGCCGTCTGCGAAGACCACCTCAAAGGCGGCCTGGCGGGGCTTTCCGCCGACCAAGTCAAAAGCATGGTCATCGCCTACGAACCCGTGTGGGCTATCGGCACCGGAAAAACCGCCACGCCGCAAGACGCGCAAAACACTCACGCCTTCTGCCGTAGCGTAGTCGCCGGGCTGTATGACGACGCCGTTGCGCAAACCGTACGCATTCAATACGGCGGCAGCGTCAAAGGCGACAACGCGGGCGACCTGCTCACCCAACAAGACATCGACGGCGCCCTGGTGGGCGGCGCAGCGCTGAAAGCCGACGCATTCATCGCCATTATCGAAAACTGCGGCGCACTCTAAGCATCAATCCAATCGCGATCACGAAAAGGGGCCTCACGGCCCCTTTTTTTGTTCAAAGCCGTTTTTTTCCACAATCACCGAATGCTCACCATTACCGCTCTAACCAATCTATAGAAAATGCTATACTTGTTTAGTTGCTCGCCAGTTAGCAACGATTGTTAACTTATAAACGAAATGTGGACCTTTCCACTGATTGAGGAGGATCATACCAATGCGTAGTCCTAAATTGTTAGCGCTAATGGCCTGCTGGGTGTGCGTGAGTTGCGTCAGCCTGACAGTCAATGTCTATTTCCCTACGTCTGAAGTTGAAAAAGCAGCGGAAGAAATCGAAGGCCGCATCCGTTCCGGTCAGGGCATCGAAGGGCTGGAAGAAACCCAAGCCCCCATCCCAACCCATACGCGCCGCTATCTGGCATTCACATTTGAAACCGCCCAAGCGTATGCTGCCGATGAAATCGACATCAATATCAATACGCCTGCCGTCAAGTCCGTGATTCAATCGCGGACCAAACGCTTTAAGACGCTGGTTCCCCATCTCGACACTGGCGTATTCGGCGAGGGATTTGACGGCTATCTGGTTTTGCGCGACAAAACCGATCTCGACCTCAAGCAAATGACGGAGTACAAAAAACTCATCAACGAAGAAAACGCCGACCGCGAAAAACTCTACCTGGAAATCTTGCGCGCCAATGGTTTAAGCCGCGACGAAGAAAGCGTAGAGCGTGTTGGAAAAATCTTTGCCGAAGCCATTCAAAAGAAATTGAAAAAAGGCCGTTGGTTCCAAAAAGATAAAGACACCTGGGTGCAGAAAAAAGAAGACCCCAAAAAAGAAGAAAGCGGTTCATAAATTGAAACCAAACGTATTGATGAAGTTTAAAACCACGCAACCATTCGCCGCCTGCGTCGCGGTCGCGCTCGTGTGCAGTTGCGCGACGACCGATCTGTTGGGCAATTTTAATCTGATTTCGCCCAATGAAGAAACCAAACTGGGGCGCGACCTCGCCGGGCAGATCGCGACGGAGAAAGAGATCGTCGAAGACCCTGACGTGCGGGGATACATCAACAATATCGGGACGAAACTGGTCGAGGCTTCGACCAACCCCAACGGCCCCTACACTTTTCTTGTCGTGAAAGACGAGACCGTAAATGCGTTTGCGATTCCCGGCGGCTATTTGTATGTGCAGACCGGCTTGATTTCTGCAGCGGAGAGCGAAGCCGAAATCGCCGCCGTCATGGCGCATGAATTAGGGCACGCCGAGCAACGCCACCCCACCGAAAGCCTGTCGCGGCAAATGGGCGCGAAAATGGTCATGGACATCGTGTTGGGCAAAGACGCTGGCCAATATAAACAGCAGGCCGCGAACCTGCTGATGGCGGGCGGCATCAGCGCCTACAGCCGCAGCGCCGAGCTGCAAGCCGATGAAATTGCGGTCTATGTATTAAACCGCGCGGGCTACGACCCCAATGCAATGGTGAGTTTCTTCGAGAAACTGGTTGCGCTCGAACAACAAGCAGGCGCAAGCGGCGGCATGACGTTGTTCGCGTCGCACCCGCCAACGCAAGAGCGCATCAACGCCGCCAAAAATCTCATTGCATCCTTTGGCGCGGTGCGCAGCGACAGCGAGCAACTGGTCGGCGGATTTGAAAACATACAGAATAAAGTGAAACAGTTGCATTAATGATTACTTAATAGGCGTGGGCGCATCTCTCTTCGCTTCCGTGCGGGCTATCAGGCCCTATACACAGGAGATCACAGAGACGCACCCACGCCTATTATATTTCTTGCCACTCCAACAAAAAGCATCAAGAGATTCGCTGCTTATCGCCGTTCCTCATTAAATAAAATGTGCAACGGCGCGTAGCTGCTGCTGGCTGTGATTTTCCCTTTTCCGTCGCCGAGTTCGCCTTCGGCTTTTTCGCTAAACATTTCTTTCTTCTTCTTTAGCGAATCAGGCACTTTTACGTCGCCGAATGAGGCCGCCGCTTCGATGCGTCCCGCGAAGTCTTTTTGAATATAGATTTTGCCTTCGCCAAACGAAAATGAACCTTCAAAATTCGGGGTGGAATTATTCAAATACACTTTGGACTTTCCATAACTGGCCTTGACGCTTAACGGGTAACCGAATGCGCTGCGCACTTTCAATTCACCAAAACTGCAATGGATTTTCGCAGGGCCGTCATGTCCGCTGACATTCAATGGCCCAAACTGCGCGAAGACGCCAAGGTCATTCGCTGTGTCTACGATTCTGGTCGCGCCAAACTGATTGCGGCATTCAATTTTCGCTTTGATCTCTTTGATCGCCAGGTCTCCAAACTGATTGTCAATCGAAAGCGGTGTGTTCACCGGGACAGTAATTTTTCCGCTCGTATGAAAGAAGGAATTCTTATATTCTTTCTCGTCCTTCTTATCTAATTCGACCGTTACTTCTACTCCTTTTGAAGTCTGCTCTGCGGTCAGTTTGATTTTCCCCAGCAGTTCTTTCGCAAGGGCTTTGGTTTCGCCTCCGGCAGAACATTCAAGTTGCATGGAGATTTCGCCCGCATCGCCCGGTTCAATTTGAAACGATCCAAATTGCGATTTGATAATCAAGGGCGTTTCAGGTTTTACTTGAAAGCGTTTATCAATCGTAACCGATTCGACTTTGCCTTTGAAATCTTTTTGTATTCCAAACTTGCTTTCGGTGTTGTATTCAAAATCAATTTCATCTAAATCAAAATCGAGGTCCAGGTCGAGATCAAAATCTTCCAATTGCACGATGGCTTCACGGAGTTTGTGTTTGATATGCGGAAGTTCTTTTTTGAGTTCAACGCGTACCTTGTCCATCTCTTTGTGGACGCGCTTCATCTCTTTTTGCACTTCTTTCATTTCTTTCTGAACAACAACGGCTTCGTCTTTCGCTTCTTGCAATTCAATTTCTATTTCGTCGTTTGTTGATTCAATGACGGCCTCTTCGTCTTCATCCAAAGCGAAGCCGACTGGGGTTGCGTAAAATGACAAGCAAGCAAACAGAGCAAGAATTGAGAGTAGGTTCCAAAAGCGTTTCATCTTGGTTTCTCCTAAATAAGCCTGATTAGATGGCGCCCTGCGGCGCGGTTTGTATGGCGGTAAAATCAAAATCGGGTATGCCCTCAGAGGTTTTGATATATTCGTTCAACGATTGCAATACGGTGATGTTGTTGGCGACCGCCAGCGCAAGTCCGCGCTCGATGACCGGGTCGTTGGGGCGTTTGTCGTAGAGCGCCGCCATCTGCAGCGTGGCGCCTTTGAGTTTGGCGATGGGCGCGCTCCACGGCGTCAACTCGCCAGCGGCCAGTTGGTAATTGCGGTCAATACTGGCTTCGAGTTCCGCGATGAGTTGCACCTGTTTCTCCAAAAGCAGCGGGAACGGCTGCTTGAGTTGCGCATTCGGCTGAAACCAAACGCCCAATCCGAAAGCGACCAAGGCGACCACCGCCAACACGCCAGCCCGGGCAGCGTGATAAACCCAGCGCGAGGGCGTTCGACGCGGCGCGTTCAGGCATCTGGCGGCTAAATCGTCAGGCGGCTGCGGCGCAGGAACGTGAGCCAGCGCTTGATAGTTCGCTTCGATTTGTTGCATCTCGTCGCGTAGTTCATCACTCGCGGCGAGTTGCGCTTCGAAGGCTTCGCGTTCGGTTTGCGGCATGGCGTCGGTCTTGCCGTGTTTGGCCTCGACGTAGAGATAGAGATTTTGGCGGAGTTCATCGTTCATACAGCGCCTCCCAACCAGTCTTGAATATCATGCGCGTTGAGCCGGTCGCGTAATTCACGTTCGGCGCGAAACGCCAGCGTTTTGACGGTGCCTTCAGGTTTATTCATAATGTCTGCAATGTCCTTGTACGTCCGCTCTTCAAAGTAGCGCAAGATGATGACGGCGCGTTTGTCAGGTTTCAGCCCGCCCAATGCGCGCTGCACCGCCTGGTCGATGCCCTTGGCGCAGGCATTGTCGCGCGGCGTCGCTTCGGTCCCAGCAATCATTTGTTCGCCTTGCGGCGACAGCGGATTCAGAACTTTGCGCACTGTACGCCAACGAAATTTACTGATCGCCTTGCGCCGCGCAATGGTGAACAAGTAAGGTAGCGGGCCCACGTCGCGGCGTATCTTGGCGCGGTTGCGATGGATTTCATAAAACACGTCCTGCGTTAAGTCTTCCGCGTCTTGCTGCGACCCCAACATGCGAAACAGAAAGCGATACACTGGCGTCGAATACAGCTTCACCAATTCCGCAAAGGCATGGTCGTCGCCCTGCGCCAATCGTTCGAGGCAATCGCTTTCAATGTGATTTTGAACCGGGGCCGCCGTCATAGTCTTCAAACCATTGTTGTCTGCATCATCACTACTAAGTTCGCCCAGGGAGTTGAGATCGTTTCACTTTTTTTTAACTTTAACATATTCGCAAAAAAACAGCCGCCCGGTCTCCCAGGCGGCTGTTTGATCGTAGAGATTTCGATAGAAACCACTTAGTGGTCGGTATCGGCGTGATGCTCGGTTTCGACTTTTTCGAGTGATTCATGCCAAGTCTCATCTAAATGCGGTTTGACGTATTCGATAATCTGGTTGGTGGTCGGCTCAATGGTCTTCAACAATGGCTGCGGGTAGAGGCCGATAATAAAGCAAAGAATCGCAAGCGGAAGCAGAATAAAGAACTCGCGGGAATTTAAATCTTTGAGGTCTTTGTTTTCTTCAATCGTAATCGGCCCGAACATCATGCGCTTGTAGAGACGCAATAAATACGCCGCGCCCAGAATCACGCCCAAGCCTGCAATCACCGCCGCCGGGATCGACGCGCCCATCAGCCCGACCAGAATTAAAAATTCGCCGACGAAGCCGTTCAGGCCGGGCAAGCCAATCGAAGACAAAGAGAAGATCAGAAAAAACGTTGCGAAGACCGGCATCACTTTCGCCAGTCCACCAAACTGCGCCACATCGCGGGTATGGCGGCGGTCATAAATCATACCAACCACCAGGAACAACGCGCCCGTGGAAAGACCGTGGTTGATCATTTGTACGATGCCGCCCTGCAAGCCCTGGACGTTCCAGGCGAGAATGCCCGCAAACAACATGCCCATGTGGCTGACGGACGAATAGGCGACCAACTTCTTCACGTCCTGCTGTACCATCGCCACCATCGCGCCGTAGATCACGCCGATCAGCGCCAAGAGCAACAGCCACGGCGTAAACGCCACCGCCGCTTCGGGGAAAATCGGCACAGCGAAGCGCAAAAAGCCATAAACGCCCGTCTTCAACAAGACGCCCGCCAGAATGACGGAGCCTGCCGTTGGCGCCTCGGTGTGCGCGTAAGGCAGCCAGGTATGAAACGGGAAGATGGGCATCTTAATCAAAAACGCCAGAATAAACCCGACGAACAACCAGCGCTGCAAGGTCGGGTCAATCGTAAGCGCGACAAAATTCTGATAATTAAACGACGGGCTGCCGCCGAATTGCTCCCAAGCGAGGAAGTACAAATAGAACATTACAAACAGCAACAACACCGAACCAAATGCGGTGTATAAGAAAAACTTGATGCTGGCGTAAATTCGTTGTTTGCCGCCCCACACGCCGATGAGAAAATACATCGGCACCAGCAGCAACTCGAAGAACAAATAGAACAAGAAGAGGTCGAGCGCAACGAATGAACCGAACATGCCGGTCTCAAGCACCAGCATGAAGAAGTAATATTCTTTTTCGCGATCTTTAATCGCTTCAAACGAAGCCGCAATCGACAGCGTTGTCAGCAATGCGGTCATCACCACCAACACCAGGCTCATGCCGTCAACGCCCAGGCGAAAATCAACGCCCAGCGCGGGAATCCACGGCTCTAAAACTTGCAGGTGAAATCCCGGTTCGCCGTACGGAAACGCCAGACACAATCCGCCGCACAGCGCCAACGGCGCCAGCGAAACAATCAACGCAAACTGTTTGTGCATCCCCTCGAACATGCGGGGGATAAGCAACAGCGCAAAGGCGCCGATCAACGGCGTGAAGACGATTAACGTCAATAGCATAATAAGAACACCACCACGAGAAATACCATACCCGCCAATGTCGCGATTGCGTAATGAGGAACAAGCCCGGTCTGAATGACGCGTAAGCGCTCCGCAAGGCCGCCCACCCATCGGGCGAGCGCGTTGAGACCGCCGATAATCGCGGCGTTGTCAAACCAGTTGGCTGCGTGACAACTTTTGTAATAGGGCTGAATCAACGCCGCGTCATACATCTCATCGACGTTGTATTTTTCAAATAACATTTTATGAATTGACGAAAACGCCTCTCGCATCCGTTCCGCTAACGCCGGGAACCAAACGTAAATGATGCGCGCCAGAATAATCCCCGCCAGCGCAACCATCACGGACACACCAGCCAGCATCCATTCGAGCGTCACTTTCGAGAAGACCGAACCCGCAATGAAACTGGTTTTCTCTTCGTGGCCGCCGCCATGCGCAAGCACGGGATGCAGAAAATCATGGAAGCCGTGGAAGCCCAACAGCGGCATGTTCAGCCAGCCGATAAAAATGGAGAACGCCGCGAGAACCATCAGCGGCCCCCACATCAAAAATGGCGATTCATGCAAGTGAGATTTCTGTTCGTCCGTCCCGCGAAATTCGCCGGAGAACAACAAGTTATATAACCGGAACATATAGAACGCGGTACAGAACGCCGCTAGCAAGCCCAACACCCATAAGAAGATGCGGCCTGCGTAGAAGGCTTCCCAGAGAATTTCGTCTTTTGACCAGAAACCCGCCAGCGGTGGAATGCCCGCGATGGCGATGGTCGCAACCAGGAAGGTAATTCGCGTAAACGGCATTTCTTTACGTAAGCCGCCCGCTTCAAAGACGTCAACGTCGGTATCGCGATGAAAAGCGTGTAACACCGAACCGGCGCCGAGGAACAAGCAAGCCTTGAAGAAGGCGTGTGTCATCAAGTGAAAAATCGCCGCCACATACGCGCCGCTGCCGCAGGCGAGGAACATATAGCCCAACTGGCTGACGGTTGAGTAGGCAAGAATTTTTTTCGAGTCGCGCTGCACCAGGGCAATGCTCGCAGCGAACAGCGCCGTCATTCCGCCGATGGTCCCAACAACCAACAACGTCGCGGGCGCGAGGCTGAACAACGGGTTCAAGCGCACGATCATGTAGACGCCCGCCGTCACCATGGTCGCGGCGTGAATCAACGCACTGACCGGGGTCGGGCCCGCCATCGCGTCCGGCAGCCAGACGTATAACGGCAGCTGGGCCGACTTGCCAGTGGCGCCGATAAACAGCAGCAGCGTAATCACCGTGATGGGAACGCCCGCCGCAATGAATACGGATGAATAGGTATCAAAGATTCCGGTGAATTTCAGGGTCCCGCAATAATAGAAAATCAGCAACATGCCAATGATAAAGGCGAAATCGCCGATGCGGTTGACGATAAAGGCTTTCATGCCTGCGTCGGCGGCGTAGTTGCGGTCGTAGTAGTAGCCGATCAACAGATACGAACACAGCCCCACGCCTTCCCAACCAACGAACAGCAACGGCAACGAGTTGCCCATCACCAACAGGAACATGAAGAAAGTAAACAGCGGCATGTACGTAAAGAAACGAACGTAGCCGGGGTCGTCGTGCATATAGCCGATGGCGTAAATAAAGATCACCGCGCCGACGAACGACACCACCATCATCATCACGGTGGTCAGCGGGTCAATATAAACGCCGAAGGGGATATCCAGAGCGCCGACGCTGATCCAAGTGAAATAGTCGATGTCGAGCGCATGAAAATCATGCCCCTGCGCGAGAACAATCATCAGCGTGATCGCTGAAAGGACAAGCGAACCGATCATCGACGCAGCGGCGACGTGTCCGGCCCATTTACCGGTGACGCGCGGCGCGAGGCCGTTCAATGCCGCAGCCAGGCCGGGCAGTATGGGGATCAACCAAAGATAGCCGCTCATGCAGCCCCCGTGCAAAGGCGAATCGCCCCCCACAACAAGTTGGGGAACACGCCCAGAATCAATAATCCAGCGGCGCATAACGTCAGCGCCAAGCCGTTTGAGATCGAATAGCGGTTAAAGTAATCTTCGTCGTTCGCTTCATGCACATACATGGTGATGATGACGCGAAGGTAGTAGTAGAACGATAGCAGCGTGGTCAACACGCCGACCATCGCCAAGGTGTAATACTGGGCTTGAATGGCGGCGCCGAACAACCATAACTTACCGACGAAGCCCGCCGTGCCCGGCATACCCGCCAGCGACAGCATGAAGACCACCATCAATCCCGCCAGGTAAGGCCGCTGTTTTGACAGCCCTGACAAGTCGGAAATCGTTTCGCAATCTTTGCCGCAACGGCTGGCGATAATCACCACGCCGAACGCGCCAACGGTCATAAAGAGGTAAGCCGCGAGGTAGAACAACAGCGCTTCCGCGCCGATCTGGTTGTGTGAAGTAAAGGCCATGCTGAGGTAGCCGCCGTGCGCGATAGACGAATAGGCCAACATGCGTTTGATATCGGTTTGAACCAACGCCCCGGCGTTGCCGATAATCATGGTAATCAGCGCCAGCCAATAAATACCGTCCACCCAGTACTCCGCCAGTGGAGCGAACGACATGCCGGGCCAGATGAAGATTCGTAACAGGGCGACAAAACCCGCGATTTTTGAACCGGTCGCGATCCAGGCGCTGACGGGCGTGGGTGCGCCCTGGTAAACGTCCGGCGCCCACATGTGAAACGGCGCCAGCGAAATCTTAAAACCAAGCCCGACAAGCAATAGCGCAAACCCTAATACCAACAGCGGGGTGGCTTCTCCGCCGGTTTCGACCAGCGAATGGCCGATCACGATCAGGTTGGTGGTGCGGGTGATGCCAAAAATGAAGGCCATACCGTACACCAGAAAGCCCGTTGAGAAGGCGCCCAGCAAGAAATATTTTAAGGAGGCTTCGCCGGAGGCGAGGCGGTGTTTGTCGGTTCCGGCCAAAACAAACAGCGAAAGCGAAAGCAGTTCGATGCCGACGAACATCGCGATCAGGTCTGCGCTGGAGGCGATGACCATCATGCCCAGCGTCGAGAACAATATCAGCGCCATAAATTCCGCATATTGTTTGGGCGCGCGGCGCGCATAGTCATGGCTGATGAGCGTCACCAGAATGGCGCCGATGATAAAGATTTGATCGAGCAGCAGACTCAGCCCGTCGCGCACCAGCATCCCCGCGAAAATCGGGTCGCTGGAGGCTTCGAGGCTGCGGGTCGCAAACAGGGCGATCAACAATCCCAAGATGGAGGTCAAGGTGATGTTAATGCGCTGCACCCGCTTGACGGCCAAATCGCCCAACAACGCGCCGACCGCAGTGGCCAGCACAATGAGTTGGGGCAGCACCGCCCACAGGGAAATATCGGGGTATTGAATCTCAGTCATTCGTTTCCGACCGCGTCAGCCTTTCAACAAGTGCGCCGCTTCGATGTTCACAGTGTGTTTTTGTCTATATAAGTTAATGACAATCGCGAGGCCGACGCCGACTTCCGCCGCAGCCACGGTCATGATGAAAAAAACCATCGCCATGCCGTTTCCGGCGGCGAAGTAGTCTTGGCTCACAATGGTTCCGCTCTCTGAAAACAGCGGGTAACGGACAAACGCCACGATGGCGAGGTTGGCGGCGTTCAACATCAGTTCAACCGACATCAGAATGATGAGCGCATTACGGCGCAGCAACACGCCCATTACGCCCAGGCTGAACAACACGCCGCTAAGTATGAGATAATGATAGAGACCGATCATACCGCTGAATCGCCCCCTTCTTCGTCTTCGGGTTTACGCGCCACCACGACGGCGCCGATAACGGCTGCGGTCAGCAACACGCCCGCCAGTTGAACAACCACCATGTAGCGCGTGAACAGATCAATCGCCAGCGATTTCGCAGAACCCCAGTCATCCGGCAACATGGGTTTCTCCGGCGTAGTCAGCGTCACCATCGGGTCGCTGAAAAGATAGGCCAGGAAAAACAGGAAAAACAAAACGAGAACCGCAAGCCCCCATTTTCGTTGCGTGGTGTAATCAATCGGTTCTTCGCGGTCCAGGTTCAATAGTGAAATCACGAAGATGATAAGGACCATAACCGCGCCCGTGTAAACAATCACCAGAATCCAGGCGAGAAACTCGGCGTGCAGCGTCAAGAATAGCCCGGCGATCGAGACCAGGGTCGCGATCAGGCTCACGGCGCTGTGCATGGGGCTGCGCGCAACAATAACGCCCAGTCCAGCGAAGACCGCCGTCAATGCGCAGACCCAGAAAAAGAGAGTTCCAGCCATGTCTTACATATTCCCGGAGGCGATCAGTCCAATCGCCGCAAGTATGATATTCACCAATGCCAGCGGAAGAAGAATCTTCCATCCAAAATACATCAATTGGTCGTAACGGAAACGGGGCAAGGTCGCCCGAATCCAGATAAAAATGAAGACCAGAAAATACACTTTTAAGATAAACCAGATCACGCCGGGCACCAACGTGAACGGCGCAAACGGCAGCGGCGAATGCCACGCGCCCAGAAACAACGTGGTCGCGACCGAACAGACGCCGAGAATGTTCACATATTCCGCCATGAAGAACATGGCGAATTTCATGCTGCTGTATTCGGTATTGTAACCGGAAACCAATTCGGTCTCGGCTTCGGGCAAATCAAACGGCAGGCGGTTGGTTTCGGCGAACGCTGAGGTGATATACAAAAAGAAACCAATCACGCCAGGAACCACAAACCACTGCGGCGAGAATATCCACCAGTTCCAAAAGCCCGCGCCTTGAGAGGCGACGATATCGCTGATTCGCAGGCTGCCGACCGCCATCAAAATCACCACGACGGATAGCCCCAGCGTCAGCTCGTAACTGATCATCTGCGCGGAGGAGCGCATGCCGCCCAGCAGTGAGTATTTATTACCGGAACTCCACCCTGCGAGAAAAATGCCGTAGACGCCCAGCGAGGTCACGCCGAACAAGAACAACAGGCCGACGTTCACGTCCGCAATTTGCAGCGGCCCCATGTCGTAGCCCAGGATCGAAAATTCAGGCCCGAAGGGAATCACCGCCACCGCCATCAGAGCGGTAATCATCGAGATTGCGGGCGCGGCGATAAATAAAACGCGGTCGGCGTTGGTTGGAATAATATCTTCTTTGAGAAACAACTTCAGTCCATCGGCGATGGGCTGCAACAAGCCCCAGGGGCCGACGCGCGTTGGGCCCAAACGCTGTTGAAAACGCCCCAGCAGTTTTCGTTCGAGCAACACCGAATAGGCGACGAAGCCCAACAGCACTGGAAATATCAGCGCAATTTTGACAACGGCGGGTATGAGGGCGTTGAGCAGTGCGCTTTCCGTCATTTTTGGATCTTCACCCAGGGAGTAGACTCTTCGGTTATATGATTGAGCGGGACGCCGTCATACCGCCCAAGGACGGTGACGCACCCCGACTGCGTCGAACAACTGATGCGGGCGGGCAATTGGACCGAACCGCGTTCGCCCGCCACCGTGATAGATTCGCCTTCGGATACGCCAAGCGCTTCGGCGTCGTCCGGGTGCAATTCTGCAGCGCAGGGAGCGCTGCGATCAACCATTGGCGCGGCGAACCGCTTCTCGCCAGCGCGGTCAAACAACGAACGCCCCCCAACCAGGCGGTAAGAATACTCGCCGGACGGCGATCCGTTAAGGGACGGAAGCGACGCATCCGCAATCGAAAATTGCGATGAATCCACTGGAAGCGACTGCTGTCCGGCTGTGCCTAATTTGCTCCAAGACAAGCCGTTGTAATGCGACGCGGCTTGCGAAATATGCTCGAAGATTTGCGGCGGGCGTACCTGGCGCCAGCCCAAGCCCCAACGCTCGCCCAAGGCGAGAAACACCTGGTAGCCGGATAGCGTTCCGTCCAGTTGCGGCAAGGCTTTTTCGGCGCGTTGAACGCGACCGCCAAAGTTTGTGTATGTACCGTCTTCTTCTGAGTAGGTCGAAAGCGGTAAGAACACCGTCGCAAGTTCGCCGGTTTCATATTTGAACGGGCCAGCGACAATCAATAACGGGACCGCCTGCAAGGCTTTTTGCGCCAATGCGCGGTCGGGATATTCTTCTATTAGATTCACGTTGCATAACACCAACGCTTGGATCGAACCGTCGATGCAGCCGTTTAATATTTCCGTGGTATTTTTGCCCGGCGCACTGATCGGCCCATAGCCCGGGCCGCGATGGGGATAACACCCCATATCCGCTGCGCCGCGTGAGTTCACATAGGGCAAAACCAAACTCAACGGCATCGCATGGCTGGTTTTTCCAGCGGCTTTCAACAACGCCGCCGCCAGTTTCACCGCCGCAACGCCTTTGCCGCCGTTATAGGCCGACTCGCCTAACAACAGCGTCGGCGCTTCAGACCCAATCAGTTGTTTCGCAAACGCGGCAAAGCGTTCGGGGCTGAGTTGGGTTATATCCTGCGCATCTTCAAACGAGGTCGAGTCAAGTAATTTCTGAGTCTCAGCATCTGGCGTTTGATTGGTTTCCTGGAACACTGCGTGTAACGCGCCCGCGAGAAACGCCGCGTCGCCGCCGGGGTGATACAACCACAGGTCGCTGCAATCGTCGTCCATGCGGGTGTTGCGCGAATACGCAAACAACACTTGCTTGCCCCGCAGTTTGTGTTCGCGCACCTGCAAGCGCAAAATCGGCGCTTCGTTGGGCAGGTCGGAACCGACGATGATAATATCCGAAGCGCGGCGGGCTTCTTCAAGCGGCTGATTGACCGCGCCCAATGCGAGCGAGGTGAGATAGCCGTCGTCGTTATCCGTGATGGAATACTCGGTGCGGTGGTCGATGTTTTGCGTCCCGACCGCCTCGCGCATAAATTGCTGAAAGAGAAACAGCGCTTCGTTGCTCTGGCGGGGGCCGATCAGCCCCGCGACCGACGCGGCGCCCTTTGACTCAACGGTCGCCTTGAGGCGTTTGACGGCCTCATTGATCGCCAAGCCCCAGTTGGTTGTTTCCAACACGCCGGATTCGTTTTTGATTTCAGGATTACGGCGGCGCTCGCCGCTATTGAACTGGTCGAAGCCAAAGCGCCCCATATCGCATAACCAGCGATGGTTCACGTCTTCATTGGGGCGCGGGGTGATGCGTAGCACTTCGCGGGTGCGGTTGCGGTGCTGCATGTTAATGTTGCAACCCACCGAACACATGGAGCACACCGAAGGCGCGTCTTTGAGTTCCCACACGCGAACGCGAAAGCGGGTGACCTTGCTGGTCAATGCGCCGACGGGGCATAAATCGGTAATGTTTCCGGTAAAATCGCCTTGCAGCGGCTTTTCTTTGAAGGTTGAGATATACGACTTGTTGCCGCGCTGAACCACAGCCAGTTCGGCGTTGCCGCCCTTTTCATCCAAAAAGCGTACGCAGCGGCTGCACAAGACGCAACGGTTGCGCTCGAGATCAATGAAAGGGCCAATGTCAGGCTTGGGGAACGTGCGCCGCTGAAAACGGAAGCGGGTTTCATGAAAGCCGTGGTTGCGGCTGTATTCCTGCAATTTACACTCGCCGCCCTGGTCGCACACCGGACAATCGAGCGGATGCTGCACCAGCAGAAATTCCATCTGCATCTTGCGGGCGTCGAGAACTTTTTCGCTTTGGGTAAACACCACCTGCCCGTCTTGAGCGGGCGCGTTGCAAGAGGGCTGCAACTTGGGTACTTTTTCGATTTCAACCAAACACAAACGGCAACTGGCGACCACCGATAAATCGGGGTCGTAACAGTAATGCGGAATAAAAATGTCCGCCTGACGGGCCGCCTCGATCAGGCTCGTCCCTTTGGGGACGGTGATCTCGCGTCCGTCTATGGTCAACGTAACCGTTTGTCCGTTAATATCCGACATACAATTTCCTCAGCGTCATCCGCCGCTTAGCCCGCCAATGCGACGGAAGCGTCGGGCTTTTCGCCAAACTTGCCCTTGCGGATTTTCTCTTCAAATTCTTCACGGAACTGCTTAATAAACGCGCGTACCGGCCACACCGCCGCCACCCATAACGGGCAGATCGAAGTGAATTCCGACCGGAAAATATCATGCAACAGGTCGAGATCGTCAGGATGGCCTTCGCCCTTCATCATCGCGTCTAAAATCTGCACAAACCAGCGGGTGCCTTCGCGGCAGGGCGTACATTGCCCGCACGACTCGTGCTCATAAAATTTCGCTAACAACAGCGCCATCTCAACCATATCGACGGTCTCGTCCATGACGATAATGGCGCCGGAACCCAGCGACGAACCCGCTTGGTGAATATCTTCAAACGTGAGTTTGACGTCGAGTTCTTCATCGCGCATCACCGGCATCGACGACCCGCCGGGAATCACGCCTTTGATCTTCTTACCGCCGGGGATGCCGCCGCCAAAGTCCATAATAAACTCACGCAGCGTCATCTCGCCCAACACCACTTCATAGACGCCGGGTTTGTTGACGTGACCGCTGATGCACAGCAATTTGGTGCCTGTGCTTTTCGCGGTACCCATCGACTTAAACCACTCGCCGCCTTTTTCCACGATGACGGGGACCGCTGCGAGGGTTTCGACGTTATTAATAATGGTTGGGGAATCATAAAGCCCTGAGATGGCCGGGAACGGCGGCTTGTTGCGCGGGTAACCCTTTTGGCCTTCGAGCGAGGTCAAAAGCCCGGTTTCTTCACCGCAAATATAAGCCCCGGCGCCGCGATAGACTTCGATATCGCAATCAAAGCCGCTTCCGAAGATGTTCTCGCCGATCAGCCCCTCGCGGCGGGCGTCTTCAATCGCCATCGAGAGAATCTGTGCGCCGCGATGAAACTCGCCGCGTATATAAATATAGGCTTTGTGGGAACCAATCGCGTAACAGGCGATCAGGATGCCCTCAAGCAGAACATGCGGATTTTCGTCAATAATAACGCGGTCTTTGCAGGTGCCCGGTTCGCTCTCGTCCGCGTTGCAAGCGAGATAAACGGGCTTGTTGGAATTTTTAGGGATAAACGACCATTTCATGCCCGTGGGGAACGCCGCCCCGCCCCGCCCTTGCAGGCCGGAGGTTTTGACTTCTTCGGTCACTTGCTCGGGGGACAGCTCTTTCAGCGCTTTTTCGAGCGATTTATACCCACCCGTACCGCGATAGCCGTTGACCGTCAGCAGATCGGGCGTTCCTAAATGTTCGAGAAGGACACGGGTTTCTTGAGCCATAGTTTACCAAATCACTCAATATAGTTATTTTTTCTGCCAAGCCGTCCGGTGATTGTAACTTTTCAATCGAAACAAACAAGCAATAAGAGTTGCGATGATTGCCTGCTTGCCCGCCAGCCTTATTCTCTATTCAAGCGAATTAATGATCTCAGTCACTCGCTCGGGTGAAACGCTCTGGTATTCCTTGCCGTTGACATGCAGGCACGGCGCCCACGAACAGGACGCCAGGCATTCAACGGTTTGCAGCGAAAACTTACCGTCTTCGGTGAGTTCGCCGCTGTGAATGCCCAACTGGCTTTCACATTGCTTGAGGACGTTTTGAGCGCCGACCAGATGACAGGAGATGTTCGTGCAGACTTCGATGTGGTACTTCCCTTGCGGCTTGAGCGGAAACATGGTGTAGAAACTGGCGACGCCCTCCACCCATGCGGGCGAGGTGTTCAATATTTCCGATATCTCGACCATGGCGTCTTCTGAAACGTATCCATATACGTCCCACGCCAGATAGAGCAGCGGAATCGAAGCGGTTTTCCGTTGGGGAAACCGCCTGAGAATGTCGTCAACTTTTTCGGGGCATTGCTCGCGCATGCTCGTCATCGCGCTATCGCCTCATAGCTATAATATTCGTCTGCCAAGAGTTAAGCAGACGAAAAGGGGGTTTCCAGGCTGCGAGAAGAACTCACGCGTCCTGATCCGCCCGACTATCCAGGTTCAACAAAATTGGGCATACGCCCGTCAATGAAAAAGCAAAGATGCGATAAAAAAGTATCTTACCGAACCATCCCCAGATAGGAAGGGACAGACGCCTATCTTCAACTTTTGAATTCTACTTTTTAGTATGATACAGTGGCGAAAGTTATTTTTGATTTTATATTCCGATTGAAATGGGTTTATACATGAACATTCCTGATTATCAGACTTGTTTATTACCAGTATTGCAAGCATGTTCAGAGCAGCAAGAACACTCTATCAAAGAAATCCACGATCAAGTTGCAAGTCACTTCAACCTCTCTAATGAAGAATTAAGTGAAATGTTGCCTAGCGGAAACCAATCTGTATTCAACAATCGCATTGGATGGGCTAGGACATATCTGAAAAAAGCTGGCTTACTTATTTCACCCTCTCGTGGAATTTTCAAAATCACAGACAGAGGCATCAAAGTTTTAAATGAAAAGCCGACCAAAATTGACGCGAAATTCTTAATGCAATTCCCTGAATTCGCTAAATTCCAAAAGCCAAAGCCCGATAATGGAACACCGCCCCCACCGCCTATTGATCAAACTCCTCAAGAAATTATTGAAAATGAATATCAAAATTTAAAAAAAGAACTCGCAAGCGAAGTTCTAGAAAAACTAAAAGAGATTGATCCATATCGCTTTGAGAAAATCGTCGTTGAATTACTGGTTAAAATGGGATACGGCGGGACGATTAAAGATGCGGGGAAAGTATTAAAAAAATCAGGCGACGATGGCATTGACGGGATCATAAAAGAAGACCGGCTTGGTTTAGACGCGATTTATGTTCAAGCCAAACGCTGGGGACATACCAATGTCGTCACTCAACCAGAGATCCAAAAATTTGCGGGCGCATTAGATATGAAACACGCAAGCAAAGGCATTTTCATTACGACATCCTCCTTTTCATCGGGCGCTTCCGCTTGCGTGGAGAAGTTCAAAAGCAAGATCGTATTAATTGACGGCGAAGAATTGGCTGAATACATGATTGACTTTAACTTAGGCGTTTCGGTAGAATCGACATTCGAAATCAAAAAAGTCGATACGGATTATTTTACGGAAGAGTAAATCGACAGTCGAGTCCCTTCTCCCTCTGGGAGAAGGTTAGGATGAGGGGGCGGCCTCGCCGCCTATTGAAAACCTCAATGAATAAAAACCCTCACCCCAGCCCTCTCCCAGAGGGAGAGGGAGACTACGTTCACGTTTCACTGGAGCCGCGCCATGTTCAATAAAATCTCGATCTTGCTTCTGATTTCATGTTTCGCCTTGCTGCTGCCCGCCCAGGCGCAGCGCATCCCCGTCATTTTAGACACTGACATCGGCGACGATATTGACGACACCTGGGCGCTGGGGATGATTCTCGCCAGCCCTGAACTCGACCTCAAACTGGTGGTCACCGATTTCGGCGATACCACCGGAAAAGCCAAGATCGCCGCGAAGTTTTTAGAATCCGTCGGTCGCGGCGACATCCCCATCGGCGTCGGCGTCAAAACCAGCGACAAGGCAGGCCGCCAAATCGCCTGGGCAGAAGACTATGACCTCGCGGCCTACCCCGGCGGCGTCATTCAAGATGGAATCGGCGCCATCATTGACACAGTGGCTTCAACAACAGACACGGTCACGATGATCGTCATCGGCCCCTGTCCAAACATTCCAAAGTTGCTGCAACGCGCCCCCGCCATCGTCAATCATGTACGGGTGGTCGCCATGAGCGGCAGCATCGACCGGGGCTACGAAGGCTCTTACGCCCCCGACGCGGAATATAACGTACGCGCCGACATCGCCGCCGCCCAGGCGCTTTACCGCGCCGGGTGGGACCTCACCATCACACCGCTCGATACCTGCGGCGCCGTGCGGCTGCGCGGGATCGGCTATCAAGACATGCTGCGCATGGCCAATTCGACGCCGAGAAACCAATTGGTCAATACCATCCAAGAGGCCTATCAAGCCTGGGCCAAAGCGGGCAACGCCCGGCTCGATACACAGGTCGCCTCGAGCGTTTTGTATGATACCGTGGCGGTCTACCTCGCCTTTGACCAGTCAAAATGCGAGATCGAAGACCTCAAACTCAAAGTCGACCATCGGGGCTACACCGTGCGCGACCCCAACGGAAAGACCATCCACACCGCGATGCGTTGGGCGGTCCCGCTCAACGAGCCTGACGAAGGGTTCCATCAAATGTTGTTTGACCGCTACATGTCCAACATCTTCATTCCGCCCGACGAAGAATACGATCCCTTCGCCGTGTTGAAAGAAGAAATCAAGAGAAAATAGGTCTACACCAGAAATATCAGAGAGCCATATTCACCACTGAAAGGAAACACCATGTACGCCCGATTCAACGTCACTCTCAGCCTTATCGCTTTTATCTGCGCCTTCGCTGTCTCCAGCCAGTCGCAAACCTGGCAACCGCTGTTTGACGGCGCAACCCTCAACGGTTGGACCGCCGCCGAGAACCCGGCGTCATTTCGGGTAGAAGACGGCGCCATCGTCTGCAACGGCCCCCGCGCCCACTTGTTCTATACCGGCGACGTCGAAAACGCCGACTTTACCAATTTTGAACTGCGCCTCGAATGGAAAACCGAAACCGGCGCGAATTCCGGCGTATTTTTTCACACCGCGTTTCAAGACAAAGGCTGGCCCGCACAAGGCTACGAGGCGCAGGTCAACAACACTCATCGCGGCTCAGGCGAATATATTGAGCGAAAAAAAACCGGCAGTCTCTATTCGGTGCGCAACCAATACCTGCAAATCGCCAACGACTATGAGTGGAACACCATGCGCATTGTGGTGAGAGGCAAGCGCATCCAGATGTTTGTTAATGATGAAAAAACCGTCGATTACACCGAACCCGCCCAACCCGGGCGCAGCGAAAATCGTGAAGCCCGCCTACTCAGCCACGGGACCTTCGCGCTGCAATGTCACGATCCCGAAAGCAAAGCCTACTTCCGCCGTATCGTCGTCAAGCCGTTGGCGAAACCCATCGGCGGCTCGCCAACCGCCCCGTTAGACGAAATCGACATGCAAATCGTCCAGTTGCATAACGCGAACTTCCCTGTGGTTGACTATCACGTCCACCTCAAAGGCGGTTTGACCTTGCAGGAAGCGCTCGAAAATTCGTTCCGGGTTGGGATCAATTACGGCATCGCGGTCAATTGCGGGCTTGGCTTCCCCGTGCAGGATGACGCAGGCGCGTTGGCGTTTTTATCCCAGTTCAAACACCAGCCCGCTTTCACCGCCATCCAAGCCGAAGGCCGCGAATGGACGACGCTGGTCTCGCCCGAAACCGTCGCGCAATTTGACTACGTGTTTTCAGACGCACTCACCTGGACCGACCACAAAGGCCGCCGCATGCGCCTATGGATGCCCGACGAAGTCTTCGTCGATGACGAACAGCAATTCATGGACATGTACGTCGACCGCATCGTCGAGATCATCTCATCGGAACCGATTGACATCTTCGTTAACCCCACCTTCCTGCCCGAAGTAATCGCCGCCAAGTACGACGCGCTCTGGACGCCCGCGCGTATGCAACGCGTGATTGACGCAGCGGTGAAACACGGCGTCGCCATCGAAATCAACGCCCGTTTCAAAATCCCCAGCGCGGCCTTTATCAAACAAGCCAAACAATCGGGCTGTACATTTTCGTTTGGAACCAACAACGGCGACGCGGAATTAGGCCGCATGGAATATTGCTTGAAAATAGTTAACGAATGCAAACTGGTTGCAGAAGATATGTTTGAACCGAAACCCGACGGTCAAAAGCCGATTCAAGTCAAAGGCTTCAAAAAATAGAAGGAATGATCAGTACGCTCATGCCCGGCCAGGGTACGCCTCTCTTCGCTTCAGTGCGGGCTATCAGGCCCTATGCACAGGCGCTCACAGAGACGCCCCCTGGCCGGACGCGGCATACGAGAGGCCTCATCTGCGCCTCATTTCACAAGCAAGGCGAATATCCTAGCCCCCTTTTTTAAGGGGGGACGTCCGCTCCGACGGACAGGGTGGATACCAAAAAGATATTAAGTGGATTCCATCGGCGTCCCATAGCCAGAGCAAGGCGCCGCCGCTTGAATATTCGCAATGAAAACACATACGCGCCGTAAGGTTTTTTACTTGCGGCGCGTTCTTCTTTTTAAGCGCATTTTTGAAATAACGCCGGGGCATTCTTGTCGGTTTATGCAGGCAATGCTAATTTGTATGGATACTTGAGGCGATACTCTTATGAAAACCAGTCGTAAACCGTCAAAATTTTTCAACCGCGAGATCAGTTGGGTCGATTTCAACGAACGCGTTCTGCACGAAGCGCTCGACAGCCGAACCCCCACGCTGGAACGCTTGAAATTTATCGCAATTTTTTCTTCCAACCTCGATGAATTCTTCATGAAGCGCATCGGTGGATTAAAACGTCAGCTCTCCGCCGGCATCACCAAGCGCTCGCCTGACGGCCTCACGCCCCATGACCAACTCGACATTTTACGCGAACGCACCATCGACCAGGTCTGCCGTCAACGTGAATGCCTTTTGAATGATATTTTGCCGTCGCTTGAAAAACATGGCGTCAAGATTCTGCGTTTTGACCAGCTCACAAGCCAACAAAAGCGCAAAGTCAATCACGAATATAAAAAATCCATCTTCCCCATCCTGATTCCATTGGGCGTCGGGCCGGGGCAGCCGTTTCCATTCATCAGCAACATGAGCTTATCCATCGCGGTGCGGCTGCGGCCTCCAGGAAGCCAGGAAGTCGGTTTCGCCCGCGTAAAAATCCCCACCAACCGTCCGCGTTGGCTGCCGACAGGCGTCCCCAATGTGTTCGTGCCGATTGAAGAAGTGATCGCGGCCAATTTGGCGGGCCTGTTCCCCGGCGTCAAAATCATTGAGCAGTGCTCGTTTCGCGTCACCCGCAGCGTCGACATCGACCGCAAAGAAGACGAGGCCGATGACCTTCTTGAGTTGATCGAAGAAGAATTGATGCACCGGGAGTTCGCCCAGGCGGTGCGGCTTGAGCTCGACCGCTCCTGCTCGCCCGCGATGCAGCGCATTCTCACGGAGCACATGAAATTACAACCCGACGACGTCTACGTCGTTGACGGGCCGCTCAGCCTGCGCGACCTGATGGCGTTGGGAAAACTCGATTACCCGGAACTGAAAGACCCCGCGTGGAAAGGGCCGACCCACCCCGCGATTTTACGCAATGACCTCAGCGACGAACCGCGTTCTTTTTTCTCGCTGATTCGTGAACGCGACATCATGGTCCATCACCCCTATGAGTCGTTCAACACCAGCGTATTGCGCTTTTTAGAAGAAGCCAGCAACGATAAGCGCGTGTTGGCCATTAAGCAGACCCTCTACCGCACCGCTGACGACTCGCCCATCATCAAGGCGCTCAAACGCGCCGCCGCCAATGGAAAACAGGTAGCGGTGTTAATCGAAATCAAGGCGCGTTTTGATGAAGCGGCCAACATCCAGTGGGTGCGCACCCTCGAAGACGCCGGCGTACACGTCACCTATGGCTTCGTCGGGCTGAAAACGCACACCAAGACGCTATTGGTCGTGCGCGAAGAAGCCGATTGCATGAGGCGCTACGTCCACATCGGCACCGGAAACTACCACCCCGGCACCGCCAACCTCTACACCGACTACAGCCTGCTCAGCTGCCGCGATGAACTCGGCGAAGATATTTCCGACCTGTTCAACACTCTCACCGGATATTCAAGGCAAACCGAATACCGCAAATTATTGATCGCGCCGGCCAACATGCGCAAAAAATTCGAGCGCATGATCCAGCGTGAAATGAACCACGCAAAAAAAGGCAAACCCGCCCGCATCATCGCCAAGATGAATTCACTCGAAGACATCCAAATGATCGAGTGGATGTACAAAGCCTCCAAAGCAGGCGTTAAAATCGACCTGCTGGTGCGCGGCATCTGCTGTCTCAAGCCCGGCGTCGAAGGCCTCAGCGAAAACATTCGCGTCATCAGCGTTATCGGGCGTTTTCTTGAGCATTCGCGGGTTTTCTATTTCCAAAACGGCGGTAAAGAAGAAGTCTACATTGGCTCAGCAGACTGGATGCGCCGCAACCTCGACTTCCGCTATGAAGCGATTGCGCCGATCGAAGACGCCGAACTCAAAAAGGAATTGCTGGACACTCTCGAGCTGTTTTGGAAAGACAACCGCAAATGCTGGGACCTGCATCCCGACGGGACCTACACCCAGCGCACTCCCGGCAACGAGAAAGAACTCTGCACTCACACCATCTTAATGGAACGCGTACTCGCAAACAGCAAATTATCCTAAGAGCGTCAGACAAAATACTGTGCGTTAAGCGCGCCCGTAGCCTGCCTAGCAATGACGCCGACGATGTTTTTGTATCAAAAAAGCGCGTGGTTTAAAAACAGAAACGGGCGGTCATAAGACCGCCCGTTGCGTATTTCGTATTTCTTACATAAAAAGTTCCAGCAGAAATCACTGAGTATCAGTGCGCCCGAAGGGCCCAGCGATAGATTCAGATCACATAATAATTCGGCAAACGAACTTTCATGTCACATTAAAACTTGTATGTCAGTTGTGCGCCGACGGTGAAGTCGACTTCGTCAAAGAAGCGAATCATGCCCGCGACGTCGGTCACGAAATTTTCGTTCCATTCATAACCAAAACCGCTAGAGACATGGGCGCCGTCGATTCCATCAACCAAGGCCGCCGTGGCGGCATCGTTGGTTTCGTAATCATAGTCGGTATAGCCAGCGCCGCCGCGAAGTTTCAAGCATTCGTTCCAGGCGTATTCCGCGCCTGCGCGGACGGACAACGCTTCGATGGATTCTTCAAACCCAATCGAAGGAAACGCGGGAATCAGGCTATTGCTGATGTCGCCTTCGGTGTCCATGTCTTCATAGGCGAGGTCGAGGGCCAACAGCAAGTCGCTGGTCGCCATCCAGGCCAAACCGCCCTGAACGCCCCACGATTCGCGGTCGCCGTCGAAGTTCGCGCCGCTGACCGCGCTCGATTCTGCGTCGCCGTGGCCATAGGTTCCCATCAGGCCAAGGTCAAGCACATCCGAGGCGGCGAACAACACGCCGAAGCGGTGCAAAAACGCAACGTCCATATCGCCATCATAGCCGCTGGCTTCAACGCTATCGTTGATGTAGCCAATGCCATAGCCGATGGAGAAGGCGTCTGTAACGTCATACGCCAAACTGATTGGAACATAGAAGTTTTCTGTTTCGCGATTGGAGGCGTCATCGGCGTCGCCAAAGGTCGGCACAAAACCCCAACCCATGCTGAACGCATCGGTGATCGGATACGCGCCCATCAACAATCCGCCGTAGTTGTCTTCATCCACGCCGTCTAATGTTGATAGATCGTCGCCGGAAATTTGACCAAACTGCAAACCGCCGGTCATAAAACTGTCCGTCAGCGGCCCAAGCCCGGCGGGGTTGCCGAGGATGGAAGCCGAATCGCCTTTAATGGCGACAAACGCGCCGCCCATGCCCATCGTACGGGCAGTCATGTGAATGGGGAAATAACGGTTCACCGTATGACGAATGAAATAACTTTCTGCGTCATCAGCGAAAGCGGTTGGCTGCTGAAACGCCGCTGCTGCGACGAGAGCCAAACTAAGAACTACACGACCTGCATATTTCATCTCTTTGTGTCTCCTTATCAATTAGACGCAACTGTTACTGATTGCTGAAATCAATGGTGATCGCATGTACTTGCGGAATCGGTGGGAACCCGCTGGCGAAGGTGTAGCCGCCGACAATTCCCGTGTTGCCGCCAAGCAATCCAAAATTAAGCGACTCGATTGTTGTCCCGGTTTTGGTGTACGCGATGGCGTCGGGAGCCATCACATTCAATGTGATTTTCTTGGTATTAAACAACTGTGGGCTGCTTAAGTCTTCAGCGACCACCTTGCCGCCTTCGATCGCAATACGAAGTTGTCTCATGGCAACCTGACCGGTCATATTGTTAATGAATTGCGCGTTCCATGTCCCCAAAAACACGTCATAGATGCCAGGCGCAACAATCGAAGGCCCGCTCGGCGTTGGCGTTGCGACGGGTGATTCGGGCGTTGCGGTCGGCGATTCCGGTACGACGGTTGGTGTAGCCGGAACGGGCGTGGGTGGAACCGGAGTCGATGTCGGTGGAACCGGCGTTGCAGTCGGCGCCCCTGGAACCGGCGTATTGATTGGCGATTCAGGCGTCGCGGTTGGCGCCACAGGCGTTGCGGTTGGAGCCAGCGGCGTTGAAGTCGGCGCAATTGGCGTCGCGGTCGGCGCGCCCGGCGTAGCCGTAGGCGGAAGCGGCGTCGAAGTTGCAACCGGCGCTTGGGTCGCGGTCGCCGTCGGCGTATTGGTCGGCACTGGAGCAACGTCATCCGGCAGGTTTTCGACTGTACCCGGCTGAACATCGGAGATGATTCCCGCAACGGTCACGCCTTTTGGCAATGGCGTCTGCGTTTCAAACACTTCGGCGTCGCCGGTTGAATAAATCATTCCAGTTGAATCAATCAGATATAAACCGAGCCCGGTTGGCGTGAATGAGAAATCAACAATTTTCACGCCGTCTTCAAGAGCGAGTTCCGTCGCGGGAACATCGCCGAATGTGAAGATGGAACCGCCGGAAGTCAACACAGCGTATCCCGTCCCATCCGGGGAAATTTTCAATGAAACCGCATTCTTGGTTTTAACGTCCGGTAATACGGGAACAGACCCGTTCGACGAAATTTGACCATAGCGGTTGAGCGAATAATACCCCAACACGTCGCCAGCTGCGTCTAACGCTAATTCAAGCGAACGCGCAATGGTCAGCGGATTAAACGGCGTCCCGTAAAACTGAGCGCCTAAAAATTCCGCATCGCCCAACGGGTGAACGCCGCCGTATTGGTCGAGAAGATAGCCGCCCATCCCGTCCGGGTTCAAAACAAAATCTTTCATGATCGGCATCGAAAAATCCATGCCTTCAAACGGCGCATCAACGCCGATTCCGATGACTTCACCATAGGCAGTCACCACCAAACGGCCGCCGCCATACGAGACGGTGGCTAAAGCGCCCTTGATGGGGTCGCCCACAACAACTTCGTCTCCTGGCGAATACACGGTTCCATCACTGAGCAAAATTTGAATATCTTGCGCAGTCGCTCCGATAACGGAGAATACGAGTGCAATTGCTAAAACGGCATGAAAACAGACCCTCAACATACTTTGTCCCTCCTGGGTTTTGTGTAACCTGCAATATTTAATAAGATTTATAGAATATGTCAATAAAGATTATCAATATTCTTGTTAATATAACTCTTTGTATCGCAAGCACATAGTAAACTAGAACAACATTTGGCGTTTATAAATCGCTTCCATGTCTCTACGCCAATATTCCTGCTTAAAAAAGCGGGTAAACTATAAAAACATGGTCTATCCACACTGGAGAATTATACAAATCGGCTCACTCAGCCGCAACCCATACTGGGGCGAAGATTCGGCCAAGCGAAAGCCGCTATGCACAATTACCCTGCTCGAAACC
This sequence comes from Candidatus Hinthialibacter antarcticus, assembly GCA_030765645.1. Classification (NCBI taxonomy): domain Bacteria; phylum Candidatus Hinthialibacterota; class Candidatus Hinthialibacteria; order Candidatus Hinthialibacterales; family Candidatus Hinthialibacteraceae; genus Candidatus Hinthialibacter; species Candidatus Hinthialibacter antarcticus. Next base: position 36,272 of record JAVCCE010000004.1, read on the forward strand.
GCTGACAATATCATCTTGATTGACCCGGGGTTCGAGTCGCCAGAATGTACGCGCACTCTATTGAACCGCCGCAGCGGATTGCTGCCGGAGCAAATCGACGCCGTCTTGCTGACGCACTTTCACCCGACCCATTATCAAGAGTTACGGGCGTTCCCCAACGCGACCTGGCTGATGCCGCGACTCGAAATCCGCGCCGCGCTCAACGCGCCCCATCCGGCGCCGTTTGTAGAGCAAATTGAACCCTTTGAAGACCATTCGCTGCCAGGCGTCGAGTTGTTGCCTGCGCCGGGGCATACCCACGGTTCGAGCGCCTATTTGTTTGAAACCCGCGACGGCGCTGTTGCGGTAGCGGGCGACGCCATCCTCACCTTCGACCACTTCGAAAACCGCGACCCGGGCGACGGCTGCGAAGGCCGCCCCGAGGCGCGCAACTCCATCGACCAGATCGCCAAGGTAGCAGACGTCATCGTTCCAGGGCACGATAATTATTTCATCTTATGAGTAAGGACGCACTCAAATTGACGCCGACTTGTTTTAACATATCCATTATCATTTTTCTATCGTTTTTTTTTGGGAAGTTGCGGCGGGTTATTTAGAGAATTATAACTATCGAGAATGCAGAGATTAGATATATGAGTCCACTCCCTACAAATACTGAAAATACATTTAGGCTTCTACAAGAAAAAATTACATGGCTTCATGCATCCTGGAGAATATATAAACAGTTATTTGATTCTAGTGATCAGGAACGTATTGATATTCTTGAAGACTGCGCAGGTTCTTTTTTTTATTTAGTAGAGAATTCCATCCTGGATAAAGTCTTACTTACGATATGCAAATTAACTGATCCTACATCAAATGGTAAGGACATAAACCTTTCACTAAGTTATCTCTTAAAACTTTTACAAGACAATGAAGACATAAATGCGAGAGAATACAAAAGATTACTTAATAAAATAAAAAGAGATAGCGAGTCCATTAGAGAGCGGAGGAATAAGCAATTATCTCATTCTGATCTTAAAGTTGAATCAAAGATTAATTCATTATCTCCTCTTCACATCAATGAACTCGAAGATGTTCTAAAACAAATTAGAGAATTAATGAACTTAATTGAAACCAACTACAACAATTATGAAACAGGTTATGAGCATACTAGTATGAGAGGAGATGGCGATGATCTTATTGCAATACTTAAGTATGCAATGAAGTATGAGAAGATGCTTGAAGATGAAACTGTCACTATAGATGAAGATATTAAAGATGCTTGGGATGACGCTTAGTTTGATATCACTTAACTATGAACAAATAAAAGGGTGCCTTCGCTCCACTAGGTTTCACCTTTGCCACTCAACAATTCCAGAGCATGATAATTATTTCATTTTATGAGTAAGGACGCATTCAAATTGAGGCCAACCTATTTTAATACATCGCTATTCATTTTGCTATTGGTTTTTTCATGGGGATGCGGCCCAAATAACGCCGCAAAGGTTGAAACCACCGACGCCGGAATCGAAGTCGTGTTTTCAGACGGCGTTAAGATAGAGTTTGTGAAAATCCCCGCCGGGGCCTTCGTAATGGGCAGCCCCGATGCGGAAAAAGACCGCGACGACGACGAAAGCCCGCAACATGAAGTCACCATCTCAAAGCCGTTTTATCTGGGACAGTTTGAAGTAACGCAGAAACAATGGACGGCGCTGATGAGCGCCAATCCCTCAAAGTTTAAAAATCCCGACCACCCTGTTGACAGCGTATTGTGGGACCAATGCCAACATTTCATCGACCGATTGAATTCACTCCAAGCAGGCGTCTTTCGCCTGCCCACCGAAGCCGAGTGGGAATACGCCTGCCGGGCGGGAACCACCACCCGCTACCCCTGGGGCGACGACCTCCATTTTGTTGATATGCCTGACTACGCGTGGTTTGATTACAACTCCAGCCGTTCCACGCATCCCGTCGGCTCGAAACAGCCCAACCCGTGGGGACTGTATGACATGAGCGGCAACGTCAACGAGTGGTGTCAGGATTTCTACGCGCCCTATCCGTCAGCGCCGCAAACCGATCCGCTCATACAAGAAGGAAGCACCCGCATCAAACGCGGCGGCGGTTTTTATGACTTCTCCTGGAACGCCCGCTCCGCCGCCCGCAACCCCGAAACCAACCCGACCCAATTAGAACTGCTCGGCCTGCGAGTGGTGAGAGAAATGGAGTAGGGAATACATAATTGTCGATTATGAGGATTTCTTGTATAATCATCTGAATGAAAGGAGATATTTATTCATGCCGCAATTATTAATTGATTTGACCAATGACCAACATGAACGAATCAAAGCCTTAGCTGATTTAGAAGGCAAAAGTGTGAGTGAATATGTTTTAGATTGTTCAATGACTCCTGATTCAGACGACGCTGCGCTTCATCAGATTAAATCATTGTTACAACCGCGAATTGAACAAGCCGGACGCGGCGATTTATCTGACAAAACATTCGAAGATATAAAACGAGAATGCCGAGATACATTGACTGACAAATAAATGCCTTCGTTCTATCTATAAAAAAACTCAATGGTGGGTTAAGAACCCACCCTACATTTTTTGCCCTTCTCTCATCCGCCCCTCAATAAACTTGACCGCGGATTTGACGCCGTTTTCGGCGCGGATTTTTTCGCCCAGCGCGGCGGCGTTTTTGCGGATATCCGAGTTGGTCGTCACTTCGCGGATAGCGGCGGCGAGATTTTCCGGCGTGAGTTTCTTTTGCGGGATCGGCTTGCATCCCACCCCCAGCGCATGAACGCGGCTTCCCCAATAAGGCTGGTCGCCAAAGAACGGACACACCACCGTCGGGCGCCCCGCCCGCAGCCCCGCCGAGGTCGTACCCACACCGCCGTGATGCACCACCGCCGCCATGCGTGGAAACAACCAGTCATGCGGCGCCTGCTCGATCTTGAAAATCGTCTCCGGCAATTGGCTGGCGTCGAGTCCGCCCCATCCGGTCGCGATGATTCCCCGCACGTTCGCCCGTTGCAACGCCTCAATTACAATCTCCGCCGTGCGTTGCGGCTTGCGCCCGGAGATGCTGCCAAAGCCGACGTAAACTGGAGGTTCGCCCGTATCGAGAAAGCGTACTAATTCGTCGGGCGGCTGCCAGTCGTCGAGGCGGTCCAGAAACCAGAAACCGGTCACTTTCACGTCGTCGGGCAAATCCGCTGGACGCGGCGTGACATGCTCGCTGTAGCCATAGGCAATCGGAATTCGCTCGCCCGCGTTGGTATGGACGGTATCGACTTTGCGCGAAAGCGGCGGCAGGCCGTTTTCTTTGCGCCAGGGCTTGATGTATTTGTTACACGCCAGCGCGGTCACTTTCAAAATGAGCCAATAGGTCAGGCGGTTATACCACGCGCCCAGGTTCCAATTGGGAAACCCCGCTGCCGGGAACGCCCCAGTGGGCGTATAGATCGGCAGATAAAACGCCATCATCGACGGGACGCCCAGTTTCTCGGCGAAGTGCGGCGCCCCCAGCCCTTTGACGTGAAAAAGGATCAGGTCGGGGTTGCTTTCCTGCGCCGCCCGCCAACTCTCCGCCATGATTTTGCGCTGCATGGGCGCGACCTGTTTTATCAGACGCAAGTAGACCTTGAACATCCCCCAGAAATTATCGGCGTCCTCCATGATTTCGCTGCCGGTGCTCGACTGGATCATCTGAATGATCTCGTCGTTCATGTAGGCGTAACTCAAACCGTGTTCGGTGATGAACGGTTCAAAGGCGGCGCATGTACAAAGGGTGACTTCATGCCCCGCCGATTTGAGACCCTTGCCCAATGCGACGTAGGGCTGAACGTCGCCGCGCGTTCCAAGCGTAATGATGAGAATCTTCATTGTGTACACCCACTAAACTTTGAGTAAAGAAAGAGGCGCTCGTCAAAGCGCCCCTTAGTGTAACACATCGAATTTCATTTTAATGCAGCGACCAACCGGAGACGCTGTTCTCTTGCGGAAGCACTTCCAACTCTCCATTGACGTCGAACGGGTCGGACCATTTTTCACCGACGTACACATTCGATCCCGTCAGCGTGCGCATGAATTGAACCATCTGGTTGCGTTCTTGCTGAGTCAGATTCAAGCGTTGCAAGTTACCGCCGGGGCGTAACCTGGGGTCGAGCGCGTTGCGGTTTTGGCGATTGTCATTGATCTGCGGAATCGCGTTGTAATGCCCCAAGACCGCATTCAAATTAGCCGCCGTCTGTCCGCCGTCGTGCATGAAGCCGGTGTGCGGCGCGCCGTTCTGGTCAACCATATCGCGCAGGGACGGCGACTTGGTGTTGGTCAAATCAATGCTGCCGTCGATGGCGCGAATCACGCCGTTGTTGCGCGAGTTGGGGTCGATGTCGAATTCCGGCGGGCGATGACACGCAGCGCACCCCGCGCCGCCGCCCGTACGAACGCCGTTCGGGCCAAGAATCGGGCGCTGAAGAAATAGCTCTTTGCCCCTGTTTTCATCTTGGGTGAAATTCGCAAACAACTGGTTGTCGTTTCTCGCCAACACACGCCCGGCGTCGTACTTCGAGTCAAACGATTGGATGCTGCGAACAAATTGCGCTAACGCCCGCTTCATGCGCTCTTCGGTAATGGCGCCGTCGCCGAATGTGTTGGTAAACAGCGGCGGATAATAATCGAGCGCTTCTAATTTTTCGATCAGATCATCAAAGTCAGGGTTACCGTCCTGCCCGCTGAAGCCCATCTCGACATGGTCTTGAATGGGCCGGGTGACCTGGTCTTCGATGGTCGCGGCGCGTTCATCCCAAAAGGCGCTGTCTTCTTCGGCGAAGCGCGCATTGATCAACCGCATCGAATGCCGCCCGGTGAAACCATTCACGCCCATACTGACCGTATCGGGGTCGCTGAACGCGAATTCCTGCTGGTGGCAAGTCGAACACGAAACACTATCGTCGATGGACAGTTGCGTATCATAAAACAACACCCGCCCCAGCGTGGCGCCCTCATTGGTGATGGGGTTGCTGGCGGGCGTGTTGTCCCGCCGGATGTAATTTGGAACCGCCTGGTTGGCGTATTCATGTGGATTGCTTAAATCAAGCACCCCGTCTCCAAACGAAAATGACGGCTGGGCGATAATTGTCATCCCAGCGGCGAAAGTGAAGACAAAGAAAGTGAAACTCATATATTTCAGGTAGTTAGTCATTGGATATTCTCCCTCCAACTTGAACGCATCCCACAACGCGTTCAGAAAACGGCGAATGATTCATTAGCGATAGTCTATTGGCCAAATAAACTTTACTTACTTGATCTATAACGAAAGGATTGGGGGACTTATTGAGGATAAAGTGAATTTTTTTGGTTCTTCCGAAAACTGGGTGCTTTTTTATAAATTGAATTGAGATTTCGCTGCATGCGGTATGGGTGCAACTCTGCTCGCTTCAGTGCGGGCTTTCAGGCCCTTTTGCACAGGCGCTTCCAGAGTTGCACCCATGCCTGAATTGGTTTGTCAATTTTGGACAGGCCGGAATACGTTTTCGTAAACAAAATTATGGCTATCCATCAATACTAGGTACTCAATTACCAGAGGAACCATTTTTTTATTAAATTGGAGAGGGGTGGCAACGAGAACACTTGAGGCGTTACCTGAAATCCCCCCGGCGTCTTCGACGCCACTACCCTTAGGGGACTTCACGGTATAAACCATCTGACCGTCTGTACATTCACCAGCGATTCATAAATAAAAACCTCCCTCACCCCAGCCCTCTCCCAGTGGGAGAGGGAGCAGGCTTTCGGTATTATCCGGCTCACCAGGAGCCTGCCTGCCGCAGGCAGGGTTCGCCCTCCCATTATTTCTATCCAGCAGAAAGCCCGCACTAAAGCGAGAAGAGACGTACCCAAGACGCAGAGCCTACAGATATACTTGCTTCACGCATATTCTGAAAATCTCATCCCGCCCTACAATACGGGGCTATGTCACTTTCATTTGAAATTCACCATACAAACAAACAAGCGCGGGTTGCGTCGGTGACGACGCCGCACGGTTCGTTCGACACGCCCGCGTTTATGCCGGTCGGCACCAACGCCACCGTCAAATCGCTCACGCCCGAAGAGGTCGCCGAGACGGGGTCGCAGATTCTGCTCTGCAACGCCTATCATTTGTATATGCGCCCCGGGCAGAACATCGTCGCCAAACTGGGCGGGCTGCACTCGTTCATGAACTGGGACGGCCCCATCCTCACTGACAGCGGCGGGTTTCAGGTCTACAGCCTGGCGTCGCTGCGCAAGATCGACGACGAAGGGGTTTCATTTCGCTCGCACATCGACGGCTCCGAGCACCGCTTCACGCCAGAGAGCGTGATGAAACTCGAGAACGACCTGGGCGCCGACATCATCATGTGTTTCGATGAATGTACGCCCTACCCCGCGACCCGCGAGTATGCCGAACATTCCATTGAGATTACGTCTAACTGGGCGCGGCGTTGCGTCCAGTCTCATCAGCGTGACGACCAGGCGCTGTTCGGCATCGTGCAGGGCGGCGTCTATCAGGACCTGCGCGAGCGCAGCGCGAATGACCTGCTGCAATTGGATTTTCCCGGGTACGCCATCGGCGGGTTGATGCTCGGTGAAGACAAAGAAAACACCTGGGCGGTATGCGACGCGATGAATGAAATTCTGCCTAAAGACAAGCCGCGCTATTTGATGGGGGTGGGCACCCCCGAAGATTTTCTCGAAGCGATTTATCGCGGGGTGGATATGTTTGACTGCGTGGTCCCCACCCGGCTGGCGCGCACCAGCCACCTGCTCACCTGGAACGGAAAGCTCACGCTCAAGCAAGCCCGCTTCCGTGAAGACGAAAACCCGATCGACGAAAACTGCGGTTGCTATTGCTGCCGAAACTATAGCCGCGCCTACTTGCGCCATCTTTTCCAGGCGGGTGAAATTCTCGCATCACGCCTGGCCTCGCTGCACAACATCACCTTCTTTCAACAGTTCATGGCCAAGTGCCGCGAAACCATCCAAGAGGGAACCTTCGAAGCCTTTCGTAACGAGTGGATGAACAAATAAGAAAAGAAGACTTTGTTTCTTTTTCAGGGACAGGGCAGGTATACTGTCAACATGGTCCAATTTAATTCCGATAAAGATATTCCAGCGCTGGTGCAAGAAGCAAACCGCCTATTAGACGAAGTCTGTGCGATAACCAAAGATTGCGACGACGACCTCTGGAGACGACGCCCAAGTGAGGACGAATGGTCAGCGTCTGAATGTTGCGACCACTTGGTTCAAATCTCCTCGAAGGTGATTCCGAAACTACAAGAAGCCCTGCAGATGATGAAGAGCGAGCAATCCGAGCGCCCCAAGGCCTATCATTATTCCATGTTCGAACGCTTATTTGTTTATTTCGCCAGCGGCAGCGACAGGCGCCCGTTGATCCGCCTAAAGTCGCATACCGACTATGCGCCGGTTCAATCGCCGTCGATTCAAGAGACCATCACACAATATCAACATTGGCAAAGTGAATTGATCGTCATCATGCAGGCGGTTCAAGGCAAAGACCCGACAAAGACCAAAGTCGCATCTCCCGCCATAGACTGGCTCAAACTGAGCGTCGGCCAGTGGATTGTCTTATTGCTGGTTCATCAAAACCGTCATATTCTACAAGCCAGACGCGCTCTTGAACGCGTCGCGGCGTAAGTGGATGCTCCTATTTTCCCACATGAATGAATAACCCCGCCGCAAGCAGCGGGGTATCAAATCGAGTATTTAGAAGCATCTCAAAAATACTTGAACTCCGCTGCGTTTGGCATGTGTACAACTCTGCTCGCTTCAGTGCGGGCTTTCAGGCCCTTTTGCACAGGCGCTCCCAGAGTTGCACCCATGCCTGATTGGTTTGCCAATTTGTGAAATGCCGGAGTTTAATTTGCTCGGCAGGAGCCTCGCCCTCCCCAAAAAACATCACGCCAAAGCGAGGAGAAACGCTCCCAAGACTCATAACCGCAAACGAAAAAGAGGGCGCCGCTTTCGCAACGCCGTGGCTAGCGATAATTTTCAGCGCATAAATTTGAGGATTGGTGCAGATAATCATTGATATCCCACAAATGGATTTCGTCGAGAACAATCGAAAATACTTGATGTGAATTAGGGTGGAACTTGAAAAAACTATACGAATCTAGATGTGGGTATTTAATTTCTGCAATTTTATTCCCCGTCTGAAAATCATATAAAACATAAATATATCCATTTGTTGAATATGTTAAACCCATCAGCCAACGACGGTCTGGAGATACTTCGATAAAAAGAGGATGTTCTTCATTTCCAAAAGACTGAATAAATTCACCTGTTTCAAAATTCCATAAAGTCACGCTATATAAATCAGCAATTACAACTTCCTCCTTTTCTTCAACCACATATACATCCGTTAAAACATCTCTGTCTTCAATCGGCTCACCTATACCATATACGCTTGGATCAAGGACTTGGACTTTCTTTCTTGTTTCAATATCCCACACTTCACGCCCTAAAAACAGATAGCGGTCATCCGATGAAATATGCCACATGTCTGGATAGTTAAAATATAGTTCTATTCCTGGATTTATAAAAAAACATTTTTCGCCTGTTTCAGTATCCCAAAAGTGGGCGGCAGTTGGAAATGGCGTTTCAGAGTTCGTACCCCATGTTACACAATAAGAATGGGTTGAAGAGATACCAACTGCATAAATTGTAGAAACGGAAGAACCTGGCCCAGTTGATAGCATATAATGTGGACCTAAGTGTTGCAGAACTTCATTAGAAGTCAAATTCCACAATTCAGCATCGTCAGTATAACGATCCCCCGTTAGTAATAGAGAATTGTCATTCGATATACGAAGATTAAAAGGCCTGTAGCCATATATATCATCGCCATCTTTTAACACTCTAACCATATCTCCACTCTCAACATCAAATTCTACAATTCCATTTGCATACGAAGCATAAAAGAGAGATTTTCCGTCATTTGTCACACATAGATCAACAGGGTTTGTCTCATAATGAAATACCTTTAGCGGCGACGGTTCTTCCGCCGCCGCTGAGAAAGTAAGGAATAATACAATAATAGTAAATAAGAACTTTTTCATGTTATTCACTTTGAGGAGTCCAAAGTAAATGGTTGCCATCCTTACTTAATAAAAAATCTCCAAACATTTTAAGACCATCTGGATTTAGTTTTTCATTATTCCATTTCTCACCATTTTTCACAAATTTCAAAAGGTCACATTCTTCATAGTCACGTACGTCTTTCGTATGGTCAGATTGGACAATCACCATCATTCCGTCCGGCGTCATCCGTGCCCGATCACGAAGTTTTGGCGTATATCCAATATAGTCAATCTCACTCCATTTGCCTTTCAATTCATTTACAATAGCCAAGCCATAAGAATCCGTCCACACTAATATTTGATCTCCTTGCAAGTTAATATCATATATATCTGGTTCCAAAGCAGAACCAGATTTAGCAGGCAATGAGAGCCGTGCAGGAGGCAACCATTGATCCTCTTTTTTTTCAACCATGAAGACGTCTGTGCGAAGTGCTCTATTCACTCGAGTCGCCGCCTTATAGAATATCCGGTTGCCTTGCTGATTGATCCACATTTTCGATTTCAAACCTTCTACCTGACCGATAAGAGTTGGAGAAAAAGAATTACTGTTCTTTTCAACCACATAAATATGGTGTCCTGTAGGGTCGATTCCAGGTTCGAACAAACTGTAAGCAAAAACGCTTCCATCTCCTGACATTACGAGATGATTTAAAAGGCGAGCTTCATCCACGCGATAATGCGTATAAGTAGCGACATTCTTTTTATTTTCAACATCATAAAATTCAATCAACCCATAATTGCCCTCTTGCCTTATGTATGCCAACAGTTTTCCATCACTATCTAACGCAGGCGAACCAAAATCATAAAATTTCCCATCACTGATTTTGGTAACTTCGTTCCCCTTCGACTTCAATTCAACAATTCGACCATTATTAACAAATATGCTTCCATCGCGATTGATACAAGAACTACCACGTTTCACGTCAAAATAAGTTTTAATATCCAAATCGCTTGAAGCAGAATCAGCCTTTGTATCACTTAGAAAATCAACTTTTTTCACCAGCTGAGTCGGTAGGTTTGTTTGTAATTCTATCGTTTGAGAATGTCCTACAAGTGAAAATGCAAAAAACACTATGATGATTTTATATGATAAAGACATTTGAAATCTCCTTTATGGTTCCTTATATTTATTTTTCTTCCAATCTCACCCAAAATGCGCGAGCCCAAGGGCTACCCATTCCAACAGATATAGAGTCAGTTCCATTTAAAACATAAGACCAGTTATATGACAAATTAATCTGATACACAGTTTCAATATTGTGATTATCAAATGTAATTGTTATATCCTGCTCCTCTGGTACAAGTGGATCCCCTGAATTAGTTGGCTCTGGAAAATAATAATTACATATCATTAACAAGTATCGTCTGCTAAAATCTGGATCAGGGCGAAGAATAAACCGAGCTTTATTTACGTCTTTTGACGCCGTCATATGCACCGATATATTTGGATCAGGTTCCAATAAAGCATCCCTCATTAACCAAGCTTCATGTTGTATGGCGCTGGCTTGCGCATAGTAATTTGCATCACTAATCGTTAAATCATAAAACATAGCGCCTTGTGCTCCCATTATCCATGGAGCGTAACATGTATAACGAAGCTCTTCGATCGTTGGTAAACTTCCGGCAAGCGAGCCTCCTTGCGCCCACATAACATAACCATTGATTCCATGCAATGATGGTTGGACAACATAATCCATAGCAGATTGAGTTTTATAAACTGCTTCTAGCCAACTTCCATTCGGTCTATAACCATCCGGGTATTTGTTATCCATCAAATAATCAGTAACATCAAGCATATTTAACCATGCCTGCGCTGGGGCATACAAATATAAATTTTTGGTATCTATCGAGTTGAAATAATTCCTCCAGCTGCGGATATCATTAAAAATCGGCAAGCGTGGTGTATTAGAATCATTGTTAACAATAATGTTTTTTATATCTACAAGCCGATTATGAATGTGAGATTTAAACCCTGGATAAGCAGGCCAATATTTTATCACATTCCCCTGCGCATCTCTTTCAACATAATTACCTTGTTCTAAAGATTGAGCAGCACCGCCGCCATACGGTTCATCCGTTAGCGACCAAGCTGCTAAACGGGAATGATTTTCAACCGTGTTGACAGTATCAACCATCGTAGGGTATTCATTATTTACCCAATCAACAGGATTGGGAGCAGGAACATTCGGAACTGGAGGTTGATTTTTAATATATCCATCTTGAAACCACCCGGGGTATTGGACTGAAGAGAAAATATCCCAAGGCCATTGAGGCCAATAGGGCGTGTTATTTGGGAATTCAACAGAATCGATTTTATAAGGTATTTTTGCTGCAATATGCGCTACGCCATAAAAATCGTGCGTTGGTGAAATGCTGTGAATATCGTCAAGCGTATCCAGAAAACGAACATAAGAACGCTTCCAAGTGTTAGTATCTGAATCCGTCGAATTAAAGACAGGATCAATAGTTGAAGCATACTCCTGTTCTCTATAGTTCGGAAATCCTCTCAATTTGTAATTTGGATGCGGTCGCAAGAAAATTGTATCGACATGATTAGAGTAAGTTAAATCTTTTAGTCCCCAAACAGAGCCATCCGCCCAAGTATTTGACCGAGCAGGCCTATCATTATCGCCATAGGGATTATTCAGGCCTCTTACCCAATAAACTTCCGCCGCCCAGCCAATTGGGAACCACCGATTTGAACTAACTGTTTTATCTTGCCCAACTCGCTTGGTTAAAGGCGCCCAGTAAGTTTCAGGCCCTCTTTGAGTTTGGGCGAAAGTTGTTTGAATGAATAAGAAGGATAGACAAAAAAATAGAGCATTCACAAACAGTTTCAAGTATGAACTTTTCATAATGCTTCTCCAAAGAAGAAAGATTTATTTCTCTACACTAGAAAAAAAAAAATCAAACGTCAAGTTAAATTTAACAAAATTTGATTAAAATATCATTAGTAAATAAAAAGATTACTATTATCAAAATTTTAAAAATCACGCTGTTTTGATTGTTGTTCTATGTTGGGTTAGGGTGGGTTTTAAATCAAAGTTGATTTAAACGGATATGTTTATAAATTCATAAAATGCGAGGACTTAACACAACAAAAGAGGGCGCCGCTTTCGCAACGCCCTCTTTGTTCTCGAGAGAGATGAGACTCTACCGATTAATCTTCCGGCAATGGGCGGTCTTTGGTTTCCGGCGCCCAGATGATCGCGATAATGCCAATCACATAAATAAACGACATCATCACCGCCGCCACCCGGAACGACTCTTCAACATTATTGCTCTGCAATAACGCCGCCAATTGCGTCAACACAATCGGAGCGGGAGCCGCCAGATAGCGCACCGTGTTATAACAGAAGCCGACCCCGGTGCCGCGCAAACGCGTCGGGAACAACTCAGGGAAATAAATCGAATAGCAGCCAAATACCGCGAGTTGGGCAAAGCCCATCATCGGCAGCATCCAATAAGCGTCCGACGGATCATTCAGCGAATAGAACACGAAGATGGTAATCACCAACGAAAGGCTAAATGCAAACAAGAACGCCAAGCGGCGGCTTAGATAGGTCGCGATAAACGTGACCGCCATCATGCCGCAGAAAGCCCCCACGTCTTGCAACGCGGTGCCCCAGGCGCGCACCGAATCAACCACTTCTTGCGGCTGTCCCGCTAACGCGTTACGGATCAATTCAGGCGAGAAGAAACCGATGCCCCACAAGCCGACCATGCCCGAGACGCCGAACAATAAGCCGATAATGGCGTGGTGGCGCCAACGCGGATGCTTAAACAAATCGGCGATGGTCCCCATCTGATGGGCCGCTTCGCCCGACTGGGCGCGTTTGACCGCTTCTTTCCAAGGCTCCGGTTCTCTCAACAAAAAGATAATCGGAACAACCAGGACCGACGGCAGAATGCCGACGAAGAACAATACCCGCCAGCCTTCCATTCCCATAAAGAAATCCGCCTGACCGGGAGGGATACCCAAACTAATCATCGAACCCATGATGTTTCCCGTTGCTGACAGCGCTTGCAACGAACCCAGCGCCAACGCGCGGAATCCGGCGGGAACGCTTTCAGCGACCAGCGTGGTTGCGGCGCCAAACATTCCGCCAACGCCCAGCCCCACCAGAAAACGATAGACGACAAATTGCACCCAGGTTTGCGACGTACCCGAAAGGCCGGTAAAGAGAGAATACGTTAGTAACGTCACCACCATCGTCTTCACTCGTCCGTATTTGTCGCTCATCATGCCAAAGATGATGCCGCCAGTCGCCCACCCCACAATCATTGAAGTGGTAGCGTAGCCGCCAAATTTATCGACCATGTTATTGATGAGAGTCCGCACCACGCTTTGCGGCAGCTCAGGCAAAGTTGGTACATCAGCGAGACTTTGGACTTTTTGGATCTCGACCAGATCGGTTTCTATTAAACCCACAACGCGATTGACGGTTTCATCGGCGCCGGGCGCTGAACCGTATTGCGCCTGCACCTGTCCGACCAATTCGTTTTGCAATTCATTGGTTAACACCAAATCGCCGCTGTCACCCATCTGACGCAGGTGAGCAATCGCCAGCGGTTCCAGGATCGAGTCTTGCGATTGAAAGTTGTCGACCAATTGTTCGTGCATGACCGATTCAAGCGCCCAGGAGCGGGCGAGAATAAACAACCGCTGGTCCATACAGTCAAACAACCAGCCGCCTGACGCGATAATAACCACCAGCCAGTGATACCAATTCACTCCGGCTAGCGGGCTTTTACTTTTAGTATTCACATTCACAAGCAATCCTCCCGATTGATAATTAACGAAACAGAGCCTTGATTTTTGGGAACAACGGCCCCAATGTCAAGCGGTGCGCCGCCTTGCGATTTGATCTTCCCCATTCGCCCTTGCGCACTTATGCTATCCCTAACTCACTCAACCGCGTAAATAAGAAGGCCCATTTATGAATCTGCGTATTTCAATTTCAACTCGATTTCTATCAACCGCGCTTGTTGCGGCGCTATGGATTTCCGCTCTCTGTCCGGTTCACGCCCAAGACCTGAAGACGCTCACCCTGTCGGACGCCATTTCACAGGCGCTCGAACTCAACCGTGAATTACAAGCGTTGCAGTTTGAAGAACGCGCCTCCGCCAATGCGCGCAGCGAAGCCCGCAGCGCGTTGTTTCCTCAACTCTCGTGGGAAACGTCCGCCTCAAAAAGTGAATCCGACCGCTACAAAATGCAAATTGATACGTCGAGCCTGCCCGATGAATTCAGCGGGCTGTTTAGCGCCGACGACTTCGGCTTCACCGGCGCCAATTACATCAACCGCTTTCAATGGCAACAGCTGCTTTTCGATTATTCCGTCATTGGACAAATGAAATTATCTGACCTGCAAGAAGAAGCGGCGCAATGGCAAACCAAGGGGCAAGAGCAAACCGTTGTCTACAACACCGTCGCCGCCTATCTCGACATCTTACGCGCACAAGAATTATTGCAGGTGCAAAAACAACGCCTGCAATTGGCTGAAGAGCAACTCGACACCGCCCAGGTCGGCTTCGACAACGGCCTGCGCATCCGCACCGACGTGTTGCGCGCCGAGTTGACCCGGTCGTCCGCCATGCGCGACGTGGTGTCGGCGGAAATCTCCGTCGAACGCGCACAATCGACCTTGAACGAAATCATGGGCGCGCCCATGCAGTCGCGTCACGCCTTCGCGGCGGGCGCCTTGGGAGCGTACAACCCGCCGCAAGAATACGACGCCAGGTTCCAAGCGTATACGGAGTTGTTTTCTGCAGCGGAAGAAAACCACCCCGCCGTCCACATCGCCCGCTTGTTGGTCAAACAAAGCGAAGAATCCATCAATATGGCGCGGGGAGAATTTTTGCCCCGGCTATCAGGCCAGGCGTCATGGGGCTTCAACGAACAGGGCGATCCCCGTTTCAAAGAGGAAGAATGGACGCTGGCGGGCGCGATTACCATCCCCATTTTTGAAGGAGGCCGCCGCACCGCCAAACTGCGCGGCGCCAAAGAAATCGCGTCCGCGAATGAAAAGCGCTACGAGAACACCGTGCGTTCGATTCACAACATCATCGAACAAACCGCCTTGTCGCTGCGCGAAGAACGCCGCAACCTCGACATCGCGCTCGAAGCGGTCGAAGTCGGTAAAGAAAATTACGACCGCTTTCAAAATTTGTATGCCGAAGGATTGGCCGACAGCCTTGATGTGACCCAAGCGCTGACCGAACTCGTCGAATCGCAAACCAACGTGGTCACAACGCGCTACAATTACCTGTCGTATTACATTCAACTCTTGCAGGCGCAAGGGACCATTTCTATCCATGCGCAACAATACAACAACGACCAATGGCTCACGCAATAAGCGGTTTCATCCAGGCAAACGCGATTCAGACTTCTAGAATTTGAAACGGAGAACAACATGCCGGACATCACCTTTGGCGACAAAACCATCAGCGCAAAAGCGTTGTCGGCCATCGCGTATGTCGGACGCTTGTGGCGCTTGTTGATGGAGTGTTTGTTTTACATCGTGGTCGAGCCGTGGCGCAATCCAAAAATTATCCGCCGCCACGCCACCTTCGGCATGATGGCCGAGACCGGCGTACATTCACTGCCGATCTTGGCGTTGATCAGTTTCCTCATCGGCCTGATCCTCGCCATGCAAAGCGCCTATCAGTTGCAGCGCTTCGGCGTCTCGGAACTGGTTCCCGGCATCATCGGCGTCACCATTTGCCGCGAGATCGGCCCGTTAATCACCGCCATCATTATTTCGGCGCGGGTGGGCGCCGCCATCACCGCCGAGTTAGGGACGATGGTCGTCGGCGAAGAAATCATGGCGCTGCAAACCATGGCGTTGCGCCCCATCCCATTCTTGGTGGCGCCGCGTTTAATCGCGTTGGCGTTGATGCTGCCTTGCGTCACCGTCATGGCGAATTTCATCGGTATGGCGGGCGGCTTCGTCATCGGCGCCTCCGACCTGGGGATGTCGCTCTCTCAATACATCAAAAGCACGTCAGACCTTTTGACTCTGACCGATTTCCATACCGGTTTAATTAAGAGTTTCGGCTTTGGCATCGTCATCGCCATCGTCTCATGCCACGAAGGTCTCGCGGTAGAAGGCGGGGCGGAAGGCGTGGGCGTCGCCACCACGCGCTCCGTCGTCAATTCGATTCTGCTCATCATCATCACAGACTTGATCTTCACAATCGTCTTCTATATGTAAGCAAGCCGCTGGTTCACTCCAGCGAATATTTCGGCAACGCGACTGGAGCGCCGCCCTGCGCTTTGCTTATGTCCGCCGCTTCCATGAAGGCGTACATTTCGACGATTTCGTCCGCGCTTAGCGGCGGGTTTCCACTTTTGAAAAACCCGACGATGGCTTCAATGAGGCCTTTATAACTATGGCCTTCAAACGCAATGATTTTTTGGGAGCCAAACACCGTCGCGCCGTATCCGCTCTTGCCGTTGCGGATGCCGCGAAACGTCCCGATGCGGCCGTCCGGCCAAACGCCGACGACCACGTCCGTATCCTCCGTCGAGGCGCGCGAGACCTGTTGGCACCCCGTCCCCATCGCGGCGTATAGAATCGAAACGCCATGCACGCCGTACCAGAACAAATCGGGGTGATGTTCTTCTAAACTACACGGCGAATAGGCGTCGCAGCCGAGAACCTCTCCAACGATTTCCGGGTCGGTTGCGTCGCGCATCCCCTTCCACCACCGCAGGCTGGAGCCGCCAAACCACGGTACGCCATGCGCCTTGGCGTATCGGGCGATTTCTACTACGTCGGCGAAACTCCCCGCGACGGGTTTATCAATAAACAGCGGCAGGCCGGCGTCAATCACTTGTTTGGCTTGCTGAAGGTGCGGGCGTCCGTCGATGCTTTCGATGAGAACTCCATCGACCATTCCGCACAATTCAGCAATCGTCTCAACAATTTTCATGTCCCAATCGTCTTTTAATTGCTGGGTGTATCCATCTACCCGCTCGGCGCTGGCTTTCACGTCGGGGCTGCCGCCTTTCACTGCGGCGATCACCCGCGCACCCGGAACATGGTCCGCATGAGTCGGGTCATTCAGCATCTTCGTGAACGCAATCACGTGCGACGTATCCAGCCCGATCATGCCCAAGCGAATTTCGTTGGCGGTGTTTTCCGCAGCGTGTACAGCCTGCGAAAGTAAAAGCACTGAAATACCGAGTAAGAGAAAACGTTTCATATTAATCTCCAATTTACCTACTCTCCCAGAGGGAGAGGGGATTCACGAGTGCGATTATCGAAAGCGGTTCATCTATGATTCAAGGCAATAAAATTTGCCCTTCGCGCGGGTCGCCCAATCGTTCTCCGCGTTTTTTTTCGTGAAACAGAAATACGCTATACGCCGCCAAGATCGCATCCAGTTGATGGTCACTGAGCAACTCTTTTTTTATCGCAGGGATGCCTTTTACTCGTTTGCGTAATTGGGTTTGAAGTTGCTCCCTCGCTTTGACGCTCGACTTCGGCTTCAGCCATCAAACCCTTCACAAAGCGCTTCAACATGAACAACGCACGACGACGCCAGCGACTTGAGGTTGTAGCCGCCTTCGAGAAACGACAACACCCGCTTACAACCCGCCGACTGCGCGGCGCTCAACACGTTTTGGGTCATAGCGGTGAAGTGTTTTTCTTCGAGCAGCCAACCGCCCAGCGGATCGTTCTTATGCCCATCAAACCCGGCGGATATCAAAACTAAATCCGGCTGAAACTGTTTGATGTGCGCGTCAACGCAAATGCCCAGCGCTTCAACAATCGCCCCCGGCGGCGTCTCGGGCGGGAACGGCAAATTCTTGTTAAATCCCTCTCCCGCGCCAGCGCCGGTTTCTTCTGACGCGCCGGTTCCTGGATAATGAGGGGACTGATGGGTCGAACAAAAGAAGACCGAGTCGTCTTGATAGAATGCGTCTTGCGTACCGTTGCCGTGATGGACGTCCCAATCCACGATGAACACTTTTTTCAATCCGTGAGTTTGCTGCGCATAGCGCGCCGCGACGGCGACGTTATTGAACAGACAAAATCCCATCGCGGCGTCCGGCAAGGCATGGTGCCCCGGCGGTCGCGTCGCAACGAACGCGCGCGTTTGGTCTTGTCCGGCGGCGGCGCCTAACGCGTCAAGCAACGCACCAGCGGATCGCAGCGCCGCGTTCCAGGAGCCTTCGCTGACCGCTGTATCCGGGTCAGCCATCCCACCGCCCTGCGCGGCCAGGTCGCGGACCGACTGGATGTAGTCGCGAGTATGAATCAGCGCGAGTTCATCCTCGGTTGCATTGCGCGGTTCGAGCCATTCGAGCCGTTCGCCCAGAGCGTCGCGCAAATGGTTTTCGACCGCCCGCAAACGCTCCGGCTTTTCGGGATGCGCTCCGGTTTTGTGCAACAAGCACTCTTCAGAAAAATAGATGGGAAACGCCATCGCTTTACCCCAAAATCGAGCGTTCATACAACGAATGATACACCCGCTGTACGCGGTGCCGTTCGGCATGGATAATTCGGATCACTTCTTCGGCGGCCTGCTCGACGTTGTCGTTCACGATGGCGTAATTAAACAGGCCGATCAATTTCATTTCATTGCGCGCGGCGGCGGTGCGTTGGTCGAGGTCGTCGCCTTTGCCGCGCGGGCGGTCTTCCAGCCGTTGTTTCAGCGCCGCAAACGAAGGCGGCATGATATAAATTAATATTGCGTTAATATAATGCGCCCGCACCAACGACGCGCCCTGCACGTCGAGTTCAAGCACAACATCGTTGCCCTGCTCAAACTGGCCTTCCAGATAGCCTTTGGGGGTTCCATAGCGGTTGTTGTAGACCTCGGCCCACTCCACCAATTCAAAATTGTTGGCGGCTTCATCAAAGCGTTCAGGAGAAACAAAGAAATAGTGTTTGCCGTCTTGTTCGCCGGGGCGCGGCGGGCGCGTGGTCATCGAAACCGATATCACCAATTTCTCGTCGTGCTTCAGGGCTTCTTTAATGACCGTCCCCTTGCCTACGCCGGAAGGGCCGGAAATCACAATCGGTGCGCCGTGTAAAGCCATCATATTTCCTTTTTATGACTGCGTAATTTCACTCACATCTAATAAGTACATTTGCCGTCCGTCGTTGTGGCGCGAGTCGATGCAAACCAGCCGTCCGTCGCGGCTCCAACCCGGGTGCAAGTCGCAACGGGTTTCGCCCCGTGATTCGGGCGCCTGATAAAAACGCCCCAGTTTGATCAGTTTCTTGTCTTGAGGACGATAGAGCATCAAGTTTTGCATGCGCTCATTGTCGGGGTAGGTATCGACCAAGACCCATTGCTGGTCAGGCGAATAGGTGCAATGTCCGTCGCGCATCAACACGCCGTCGCCAATGACGGACACGACATCGGTTTTGTCTGTGTATAAATGGAAGCGGTCGCCCGGTTGAGGCTCTCGCGACCACGCCAAAATTTGCGCATCGTTTTTCCAGATGAAATGCGAGACCATATCATGGTCGGCGATGCAATATAAATTGCCGCCGTCCGCGTCCGCCGTAAACATGCGGGTATACCAGCTGCGCCGCCCGTTGACGGTGCGCTCCCAGCGATGCAAAAAGATAAAGCGCTCGCCGGTGGGGCTAAACAGCAAATGGTTGAACCAATGTTTGGCGCCGCGCATGGTCTCGTTGGGTTTAAAACCCGCGATCTGGTCGAGTGAAACAATCAGCCGCCAGGCGCCGGTATCGAGCGCCATTTGATAGATGCCGTCATCTTTGGGCTGCGAGTCATCCTGCCACGGGTCGGCGGGGCCGTTATAGCCATATCCCGGGCGGGTCACGCCCAGCCGCGCAAAGTTGGGGCAGACCGCGTTCTTTCCATCTGGACTGACCGCGTAGATGGGCTTGGGCAGCGCGCGCTGTTCGCCTGTCTTTACATTCTGAATTACAGCCTGATAGCCGCCGTCGATGCGGGCGTTATAAATTACGGTATCGGTGGAGCCGGGCAGCCATTGCAACATGCAGCCCTGCTGCCAACACCACGCGCTTGATGAACCGAACTCAATCCATTCGTCATTGTTTTTGACATCCACCATCCCCAGGCGAATGGCTTCATCCGGTTTCGGCGTACGGTCGTTAAACTCAACCTGCATCCCCAAGGCATAGCGGTTGGTCGCGTCAAACTGCAATTTGTCGTAATAGCCAAACCAGTGCGACTTTGGCCCCCGGGTTATCGCGCGAAATGGAACATGCGCCTCGAAGCGCGTTTCCGGCGCGGTGTAAGAAACTTGTGGAAAGGCGGATGCGCCTGCAGCGCAAACGCCCGCAGCAACAAATTGCCTACGTGACAGATTCATTTGAGTTTTCATAGCATTTCCCCTAAAAAATCATCGCCGCCAAAAATCAGGCGCCGTCAGAATTAATACCGAATAAAATTCCAAGCGGCCCACGACCATACAAAACGTCAACCACCATTTTATCAGAATCGGCAGCCCCGCATAGTTATCATAGGGGCCGACCGCGCCCAAACCGGGGCCGATGTTAAATAAACACGCAGCGGTAGCGGTCATCGACGTGACGAAGTCGATTCCATGCGCGGATAAGATGCCAATCGAAACAATAAACACCGCCGTCGCCAAAATAAAAAACCCGCTGATGCCGCTGAGCACTTTGTCCGGCACGGTCTTCTCATCCATTTTGATCATCACCACTGCGGCGGGGTAGAGCAAGCGGTACATCTCCCGGTAGGCGATCTTGGCTAACAACACGATCCGCACCACCTTGATCCCGCCGCCGGTGGAGCCTGCGCAGCCGCCGACGAACATCAGCAAAAATAGCCCCATCTGCGCGAGCGGGTGCCAGACCTCAAAATCCGCTGTCGCGAACCCGGTGGTCGTCATAATCGACGCCGCCTGAAACAGCCCGTGTTCCAATGAAGAAAGCACGCTCGGTTGATCGCCGTTCTGATACACGAGAAACGTCAAACCAAGCGTCGCGATGAGAATGATCGAGAAGTAGGCGCGAAACTCGGCGCTCTTCCAATAGATATTGGTTTGCCCTTTGAGGAACCGGTAGTGCAGCGCGAAGTTGGCCCCGGCGAGAACCATAAAAAACGAAATCACATAGTTAATCGCCGGGCTTTGATAGCCGCTCACGCTTTGCGCATGAGTTGAAAAACCTCCGGTCGCGACCGTACCGAACGAATGACACAACGCATCGAAGACGGTCATCCCACAAAACCACAACGCGGCGGTCTGTAAGAGCGTCAGCAAAATGTAGACTTTGGATAACGTCATTGCGGTGTCGGCGATGCGCGGCTTGAGGCGGTCTTGCACCGGGCCGGGCGCTTCGGTCCGGAACAGCTGCATCCCCCCGGCGCCGATCAGCGGCAGAATCGCCAGCGACAGAACAATGATGCCCATCCCGCCCAGCCAATGGGTGGTGCTGCGCCAAAACATAATGCCGTGCGGCTGGTTGAAATCCGTCAACACGCTGGCCCCGGTGGTGGTCAGGCCTGAGAGCGATTCAAACACGCTATTGCTGAACGACAACCATAGCCCCGCCGCCGCATTGGCCGGCGTAATCTCCGCGAAGGTTTGCGCAAAAAATGCGGCGTCATTCGCTGGGGCCTGCGGGGCAAAAGTTTGCGCAAAGAAAAACGGCAGCGCTCCAAACAGCCCGCACAAAAACCACCCGCCGGTGACGATGAGAAATCCGTCGCGCGGGGTGATGTCGTCCGTCTGATCGTCTGGTTTATGAGTCACCGCCAGCGAAGCGCCCACAAGAGCCGTCGCCAACATCGCCAGCGCAATCGCCTTATCGCCGCCGTCGCCGTAAATGTACGAGACCAGCAACGACGGCGCCATGCTCACGCTGAAGAACACCAAAATCCAACCAAGAACAAAAATCACTAAGCGGTATTGCAAACAAATCCTCCAGGGCGATTCTGGTGGGTTAAGAACCCACCCTACAAACGAACTCAACTTACAAAACCTGCTCCCTCTCCTACTGGGAGAGGGTTGGGGAGAGGGTTAATAAATTGCGCTTGTCGCAAGGCGGGTTAAAACCCACCATGCATTCGTGTCATCGCGAGCGCACCATTTAATTCACTGAAAACCAGGGCGCAGCACGCTGCGCCCGAATCCCCCCTGGCGTTTTCAGCGCCTACCCCCCTTATTAAGGGGGGTAGGGGGGATCAACAATTGAGAGCATGTCTCAATAGCCCGCACCGACGCGAAAAGAGATGCACCCAAGCCGATGCTATTCTACGATTCAATACCACACGCTTAAGTATAAACCCGAACCGCCTCCACGGAATCAGCCGCAGCTCATTCAATCTTAAATTATTCAATCGAGCGTAACGAAACTCCGGTTCATCCGTTAGCCTTTGGGCGAATATGGCTGACGGATAGGCTCCCTGAATTCACAACGGGATATGCTATACTTAATTGCTTATAGTAGTTGCCAGTATTATGTGCAGATTGAGTTTCCGTAACGGTATCTATCGCTGAGCCCTACGGGCGCACTTTACGCACATATTTACGACAAACGCTCTAACGCCTAATTTTACAAAAATCGGCGCGCCGTGACTACGCCGTCAGGATTCAATATGTCAGCCGTTCAATATGTCCTCAAAAAAATCTTTGGAACCAAACAACAACGCGACATGCGCCGCTACGCCCCGATGGTGGAGGCGGTCAACAGCCTCGAAGAATGGGCGAAAGGCCTCTCCGACGGCGACCTGTGCGCTCAAACCGACGCATTCCGCCAAAAATTGAGCGAAGGCGAGACTCTCGACGACGTGCTTCCCGAAGCCTTCGCCGTGGTGCGTGAAACTTCGGTGCGCGTGTTGAAAATGCGCCATTTTGACGTGCAACTCATCGGCGGTATGGTGTTGTATGAAGGCAAAATCGCTGAAATGGCCACGGGCGAAGGTAAGACGCTGGCCGCGACCCTGCCTGCGTACCTCCACGGCCTGAGCGGAAAAGGCGTCCATATCGTCACCGTTAACGATTACCTCGCCAAGCGCGACCGCGAGTGGATGGGGCCGCTGTTTGAATTTCTGGGCCTCACCGTCGGCACCATTCAACACGACCTCGATTTTGACGAACGCCGCGCCGCCTACGCCTGCGACATTACCTATGGAACCAATAACGAATTCGGCTTCGACTACCTTCGCGACAACATGGCCATCGCCAAAGAACATTGCGTTCAACGCAACCTCAACTTTGGCATCGTTGATGAAGTCGACAGCATTTTAGTTGATGAAGCCCGCACCCCGCTCATTATCTCCGGCCCCGCCGACGCCTCCACCGAAAAATACGGCGTAGTCGATAAAGTCGTTCGCCGACTCAAACTCGATGAGGATTTCACCGTCGATGAAAAAGATCAGGTGGTCTCTTTAACAGAAGAAGGCCAGGAAAACATCCAAAAGATGCTCAACGTCAGCATCTATGACGAACAAAATCTCGACTTGGTCCACCATGTCAATCAATCGTTGAAGGCGCATTACCTGTTCAAACTCGATGACCGTTACATGATCGAAGACGGCGAAGTGGTCATCGTCGATGAATTCACCGGACGCAAGATGCCGGGCCGCCGCTATAGCGATGGGCTGCATCAAGCCATCGAAGCCAAAGAAGGCCTTAAAGTCCAGCGCGAAAACCAGACGCTGGCGACCATTACGTTTCAGAATTACTTTCGTTTATATGAAGTGCTCTCCGGCATGACCGGCACCGCCGACACTGAAGCCGAAGAGTTTATGGAAATCTATAAACTCGAAGTGGTGGTCATCCCCACCAACCGCCCCATGGCGCGAGCGGACCATCCCGACGCGGTCTACAAAACCATCCGTGAGAAAGACGTCGCCCTCGCTGACGAAATCGAAGAATGCCACAAAAACGGCCAGCCCGCGCTGGTGGGCACCGTCTCGATTGAAAAGTCAGAAAAAGTCTCGTCGCTGCTCAAAAAGCGCGGCATCAAACATCACGTGCTCAACGCCAAGTTCCACGAACGCGAAGCCGAAATCATCGCCGGAGCGGGCCAATCCGGCGCAGTCACTATCGCCACCAACATGGCGGGCCGCGGCACCGACATCAAACTCGGCGAAGGCGTCATCGAAGCGGGCGGGCTGCACATCATCGGCACCGAGCGCCACGAATCTCGCCGCATCGACAACCAGCTGCGCGGACGCGCGGGCCGCCAGGGCGACCCCGGTTCGTCGCGGTTCTTTTTATCGCTCGAAGACGACCTGATGCGCATCTTCGGCGGCGAGCGCATCAAAGGCCTCGCTGAGCGCTTTGGCATGGAAGAGGGCGAGGTGCTCGAACACGGCATGGTGTCGAAAGCCATCGCCAACGCCCAGAAGCGCGTCGAAGGGCACAACTTCGATATCCGAAAACACATCCTCAAATATGACGACGTGATGAACAAACAGCGCGAGGTCATCTACGGCATCCGCCAGGACCTGCTGCAAGGCGAAGACCCCAAAGACCACTTCTGGGGCATGACCGAAGAGGTCATCGACTACGTTATCGACATTTCCATCAACGATCCGCGCGACGCCGAAGCCTGGCAGCCCGAACTGCTCAAAGACAATCTGCGCAATTTTTTCGGCATCCCCGTCCCGTTCGGCAGAGAGGTGTTGGATTGGGTGGGCATTAAAAACGGCATGACCGGCGAGGAAATGTTTGACGCCGTCAAAGCCAAAGTGACAGAGCGCTTCGACGAACGCATGGAGAAATTCGGCTCCGACTTAGGCCGTTGGCTGATGTCGGTCATCATGCTGCGCACGGTTGACTCGCGCTGGAAAGAACACCTCTACACCATGGACCACCTGAAAGATTCGGTCGGTCTGCGCGCCTACGGTCAAAAAGACCCGCTTCAGGAATATCAAAAAGAAGGCTTCGCGATGTTTGAGCAGATGTACTCCAGCATCCAACATCAGAGCGTGACCAACTGGTTCTATGTCGAAGTCGCCGACCGCACCCAGGCCGAGCAGTTGCGCCCCAAACAACAGGTGACGTCGACCAACCAGGGACAGAGCGCAGCGTCAGCGGGCAAAGGCGGCGGACGCGGAAAAGCCGGGCGTCAGAAAATCAAAGTGAACGATCCCTGTCCTTGCGGCAGCGGCAAGAAATACAAAAAATGCTGCATGCTCAAAGAAGCCGCCCGAACGTAAGATTTGTATTGTAGGGTGGGTTCTTAACCCACCGAGAAAACGGTGGAGGTAGACGCTGTGGCTACCAAAAAGCAAGAAATACTCGACTTGGTTTCATCCATGCCTGATGACGCTGACTATGACGACGTCATGGCAAAACTCTATTTTAAACAAACAGTCGAGAATAGCCTGAATGAGATAGACCAAAACAAAACGGTTTCTCACGACCAAGCCAAAGCGCGCCTCTCAAAATGGATTCAATAAATACGATCGTCTGGACAGAGAGAGGGATTGAAAGTCTTGAATCCATCGCTGAATTTATTTCAAAAGATTCAGTCTATTATGCAAGCCAATTGGTGAAGAAAATCCTTGAAGCAATTGACAGGTTGCAAAAATTCCCACAAATAGGCCGAAATCGAACGTTTCTCTTACTCCGTCGCGCTCTGCACATCGCGGCATTTTGTCCAGTCTTTCCATTCGAGAGGAGCGCGGCCTTCGCGCATCGCCGGGTTTGCGAGACCGGCGGGTTTGATGCGCCACCCCAGGTCGTAACTGGTTTTGATGATCGCCCCGTTGCTGTTCAGGCCATTGCTCAGATCATACAGAGGTAAGCGCAAGTCGGGTTTGACGAAGTCGTCTTCATCAAATTGAAACGGTCCTACCATCAAATGGTCCCAGCGCTCGTCCATCAATGAAAACTCGCCAAACCAGCCAATGACAGCGAAGAATTCAGGATACAACAACAAAGAAAATTCGACCCGAATATCAATGTCAGGCAATTTTACTTCGGGATACTGCCGCGCAAATTCATCAATATTCACCTGCCGAAACAGATAATCGCCGACATAGCGCATCTCGCCGTCAGGCATCGGAACCAGATGGCGAACGCTGCTTGATATCGTGTGCAGCGCATAACCGCCGTTTTGATTGTAGAGAGGGAACGACGCATAGCCGCGGTCGATTTCGGCGAACACGCCGGGCGTAGTCGCAAGCATATCAGCGATGGAGCCGACCGTTTTTTCGACCGAGGCAATCTGTTGGGTCGATTGCGCGCGCATGAACTGAGGCAGCATTACCGTGAACAAAACGCTCACGACAGCGATGACGACAATGATTTCAATCCAAATGATCTGGTTACGGTTGTCCTTCCGGCTCAAGAAAGGCAGGCCGCTTGCGCCATCCCGCTTGGTAACTGTCACGATACACGACTCCCGGATTACCCCAGCCATTGTTTGCGCCATAAAGCGGATAGCGAGGCTGCACCATATAATAGCCCTGCGCGTCTAATACAGGCGCAAAATACAAGTCGTCATTTTTAAAGGTTGCGCTCAAAAAGGAGCGGTCTGCTCCCAACCAAGCGTAGACGACAAATGAGACGTCTTCCGTCAACGTAAACACATCCACCCAGATTTCGACATCGCTGTTTTGAATGTCCGCAAGCGGAATCCGTTTCTTGTCTAACCAAATACGATCATGATAGAGCGAAAGCGCAAAACTCGTTTGATCATTAACAAAATAACGCTCGCGCGACTTGGCCCACGCATCATAAAAATACTGGCTGGCGCGAGAGCCGACTCCTTCATCGCTGGTTTCCGCATACGAACGGGCGATCTCATTCACAATCAGCTGCACTTCATTTAGTTTCGTCGCATTTTGGTTTCTGAAAAAATTGGGAAGCATTACGCCAAACAACGCAATAACAACGCCGATGACGATGCACGTTTCAATCCAATATCGTCGTTTCCATTTCGGCATTGTCTATTGCTCTACGCGCGCAACGAGTGAGGGCTGCACACGGTATAAGTAGGAGATGACGAAACCCGTCACTACGCCTTCGATAATCGCCACCGGCAGGTGCGCCAGAAACGCGAATTCCGCCAGGTAGCGAAATTCCTCGCCCGTCCAAAGCAACAGCAACATCCAAAACGCCCCGGTCAACAGCACCGCAAAACCGCCCAACACACCGCCAATCACGGCGCGCCATTGCGGGCGCCAGCGGCACAGCCATTCATAGCCCTGCCAACAAATCAACGCGGGAACGCCGAACAGGCACACGTTGACGCCCAAAACGGTAAACCCGCCGTGCGACAACAACGCCGCCTGCAACGCCAACCCCACCGGAAACGCCATCAGCGCGCGCCGCCCCAACACAACGCCGATCAGCCCGTTAAACATCAGATGGACGCTGCCGACCGGCATCCGCAAATGCACCAGCGACGCCACAAAAAACGCGGCGGTGAACAAGGCGATGCGGGGAATTTCATCATCTTTGACTTTGTATGACGACCAGACAAACAGGCCGCCCGCTGCGGCGAACCCGCTTGCGAGCGCGGGCCATGATAACAATCCATCCGACAAGTGCATGGTTCGGCTTTCTTGGCTGTATTACTTACAGAAAAATCGTAACACGAAGTGCGGTTCGATTCAATCGGCGGACGGTGCTATCATAATTGCATCCCATTCCCTCAAAAGAGGTTTACGATGCAAATTGCCCGCTTGCTATTGCTACTCCCGCTGTTGCTTCTCGGTTGCGCGACCCATAATCAGAACGTTTCACTGAATGAGCGCGCTTACGACCATGTTTACGCCAACCCGTCGCTGCCGCGCGTTTTGCTGATCGGCGATTCGATTTCGATTGGATACACCCACCCGGTGCGTGAGATGCTGCGCGGAAAAGCCAACGTGTATCGCATCCCCGAAAACGGCGGGCCGACCACGCGCGGGCTTGAGAAATATGACGAATGGCTGACCTGCGGTTGTTTTGACGTGATTCATTTCAACTGGGGGCTGCACGACCTGAAATACATGGAAGACGGCGAGCATCAGGTTTCAATTGACCAATACGAACGCAACCTGGCGGTGTTGGTCCAGCGCTTGTTGCAAACCGACGCGAAATTGATCTGGGCGAGCACCACGCCTGTCCCTCAGGGCGACCTCAGCCCCAAGCGCGTTCCCGGCGATGTGTTGCAATACAACGCGGTTGCGAAAGAAATCATGGACCGGCGCGGCGTTATGATTAACGATTTGTATACTTTTGCCTTCGACCAGTTAGACCAAATCCAGCGCCCCGCCAACGTCCATTTTACGGACGACGGTTCG
The DNA here is from genome assembly GCA_030765645.1 of Candidatus Hinthialibacter antarcticus. Classification (NCBI taxonomy): domain Bacteria; phylum Candidatus Hinthialibacterota; class Candidatus Hinthialibacteria; order Candidatus Hinthialibacterales; family Candidatus Hinthialibacteraceae; genus Candidatus Hinthialibacter; species Candidatus Hinthialibacter antarcticus. The sequence goes on from JAVCCE010000004.1 coordinate 64,621, forward strand.
TACGCCTTAGGCGCGCAGGTCGCCGAGAGCATCCTGCAGGCGTTGGACGAATAGCTACTTATGCTCTATACCGAGTTGATCCCCCCTCGCCCCCCTTATTAAGGGGGGCGGCGTTGCAAACGCTGGGGGGATTAAAGCAATCTAGCCCACCTTGCCCATGAAATCCATCAGCATCATCGCTTCGCGATAAAGCGAAACCACCTCTCATTCTTCTTGTTTTTTATTCCCGCCAAACAGCGACTTGATTCCATCTTTCAGACCTTTGACGGCGCCGCCTGCGGTTCCCAGCGACGTATCAATCAAATCTTTCGTCGTGCCGATTGGGTCCGTCACCATCCCGGGGATGCTGACGATGCGCTTCACCAGCGTGTTGCCTAACACGCTGAACACGCTAATGCCCGGCTGGAACTGCGGGTCGGTCACATCGCCGCTGACCTTGTTGTTCTGCAACACAATGTCGCCGTCGGCGTTCTTTAAATCGTTGAGCGTCGTCACCGCCATCTGCGTTTTGAATTTCTGCGCGAAGGTATCTTCAAAGGTGGTGAATTGCGGCTTGGTGAGCGCAATATCAAACGTCGCTTCCATTTGGTTTTTCGTAATCGGCAGCGTCCCCGTAATCTGCAAACCACTCGAAGCCAGATTGACCGGCATCGACTCTTCATAATAAGGCGAATATGCCTTGAGATCGTCTATCGTTACATCGGTCTTCAAGTCCGTGTTCAGCGGCGAGAACACCGGCGATACTTTCCCTTTGATCGAAGCGCTGCCCGAACTGGGCGCAAGAAACTGCGCATCCAGAGCGAAGTCGCTCATCGGCGCTCTTTCGGCGCCGACCAGGACGTTGTTCCAGTCCAGGTCAATCGGCCCCCACACATGCTTGACGTTGCCCATGCGGCGGTCTTCGAGCGACAGTTGTTCAATCTGCATCGCCACGGTATTGATTTGCGTCGGCTGGCTGTTTGATTTTGTCCCGCCGCCCATTTCTTGCGAGAGTTTCGGCGCCAGTTCGTTCCACACGCTGAGCGCATCAAACGGTTCGACGCCGTCTTCGTCGATCCAGCCATCGAGTTTGATTCCCGTGGCGTTGAGCGATTCAAACACGCTCCAGTTTGATTTTGGATCATACGTCGCGGCGATTTCCGCAATGGTGAAGCCTGCCGTCCCAAGCGCCAATGGCGGCTGGTAGGCCACATTCAACACTGCAAGGCGGTTTTGGTTTGGATTCAGTTTGATCGCCCCCACTAGCAGGTCTTGCACCTTGGCGCCGTCTTTCCAGTATTCGACTTTAGCGCTGCTCAGGTCCGCTACGGGCAATGGCGCCGCTGGGCCCGAACCCGCATCGCCTTCTCCCGCAAACGACGCCATGATGCTGTTCACGCGAGTCATTGCGCGGCTCAGGTTAATGCCGTTGCTTGCGTCTTCGCGGATATACGCTACTGGCGTATTCAGTTCGACCGACTGCACGACCGGGTTCTCAAGCGTGAATCCGCCCACCGCCAATTGTTTGGCGGTCAGCAGCGGCTGGCCCATTTCGCTGAGAGTGATCCCGCCCAGGTTCAGCCCGTTTTCATAATTCAGGCTTGCCAGTTCAACGCCGATTGAGGTCGGCGCGTTGGCTTGGGCGTTGTTGGCGAGCACTGACGCTTTCACGCCCGTGAAAGCCAGCGACTTCACCGTCACCGGGGCGCCGCCGGTTGAAAACTGGGCGATTAATTTGTTGACCATGTTCAGCGCTGTGTTGAAATCGTAGAGGTTCTCGCCCGTCTCAATTCCTTCGACTGCGACCGTCTTCCCTTTTGCGATGATCGGCTTCTCGCCAGGGACCACGTTTTCAACATTCAATTCGCCGATGGCCGCGAACGGCTGCGTACGTCCGCCGCGTTGAATGGTTGATTCACTCAATTTCATCTTGTTATTTTTGAGATCAAAATCAATCTCGCCCAGATGAAAGACGAACAGCGATTGCAGCGCCTCGCTTTTTCCTTGCGCAAGCAACTCGACATTCAGCGCTTCGTCCCAATCAACATTGGGCAAAAACCGCGACAACACGCTCGCCAGTGGCAAGACGCCGTCCGCCTTGCGCTGAATTTCAAGATGAAGCCCCTTGGAGTAAAAGCGGTGCAGTTGGACCTTTTCTTCTCCGCCGATGTCGCCCCAGACTGAAATTTCCTCCGCCTTCAACAGAGCGCCGCTGTCGCGGTTGTTCAGGTCGAAGAAGCTAGCATTCTCAAGCGTGACCGAGCGCGTGGCGGGATTAATATCGAGATCGTCAAATTCAACGATGATCTGGTAATCATTCTCAAGCGTCGACTTGATGTAAGAAACCGCAATCGACTCCCAATAAAAATACGCGACGGTTCCCCCAATGAGACCGACCGCCAGCAGGACAACGAAACCAACTAATAATATTTTTTTCATTTGAATACTCCCGTTTCAACAGGGTTCTCTCTAAGAACCAAGCGTCATTATTTTTGTATATTTTGCAGATACAGTGGTTCGGAATTTCTGTATTGCTAGATTCTGTCTTATGATAGCCGATTTTCAAGCGCGATTGGGCCAGTGTGAATTACGACCGAAAAATACGAACCCATACGTCTTAATTTGTGTATCAGTCACAAAATCTGGTTCATCTGGTCAATGAGTACCTATCATGGATGGATGGTCATGATTTTGATAACGAAAAGGTATTCCGGTATATCAAAAATTGACAAACCAAATGTGCACCCATGCCAGATGCAGCGTAATCTCAATTTAAATTAAAAAAAGTATCAAATTTACGAAAAAACCCAAAATATCACTACAGGCATTTACTTTCACTGCCGGATATTGCTACCATAAATCTTGTGCGAAAACTACATTGACGCCTCGTGAAACATCATGCTGAGTCGCAGCCCAAACCCAAAAACGCCTCCCACTCAATGCCAACGCATGTTGCGCGGTATGGAAGCCATGCTCAGGCGAGTTGAAACGCTCGAAAAAGACCATAATAAGATCAAATGGTCTCATGCGATAGCAATCTCCCTCTTCATCTTTATTGCCACATATATTGTTTATGACGGCATGATCGGTAATTATAACGTTCATATAAACGCCTCAAGCGTCAATGAATCTATCGTCACACGTCAGTATATTTATGACGACCAAGGACGAATAGAAGCCCAACTCGAATTCAACCTGGACAACGAAGTAGTATGGAAACGGCTATATCAATATGACGAAAACGGCAATCAAACGCGATGCGAAGATTCTAATCGCGAAGGCGTCGCTGTCAGCCGCGTTGAATGTACATTCGATGAACAAGGCAGAGAAATCGAGAGGACGGAAATCGACTTGTTAGAGAAACAATCCGAACAATGGCGCTTCACCTACAATGAAAAAGGCGCGAAAATCCGCGCCCAGAAAAACATTAATTCCCCATCCACGGGTTAATTCATCCCCGGGTATTCACTAAATCAATTTACTTCACCAGCTGTTGATCGAAGATATGCCGAACCAGGGCGGTCTTCATGTCTTCATCCAGCCCCAATAAAAACGAACGGCGGCCTTCAAACAACGACGTATGATACACCTTTTCATAGGCGCGCAACAAGTCCGTCAACCGCTCCCATTTTAATTGTTGAAACGTATCTTCGCTGAGCGACTCAGCGCGTTCCACTAACGGAGCGCCCAAAATGCGAACCAGTTCGTCTCTTGATATTTCGACAACGCCGTCCATCGAAGGCCCTCTCATACATCCAGTTTCAACTAGAAATACCCTTGTTTGTGCAAATATTCAGCGGCCATCAATTCGCCCTTGGCGGCGCCGCGCTTGGTGTTGTGTGACAACGCACAATATTTCAGCCCGTTTTGACCAAAATTTTCATCCTGGCGAATGCGCCCGATCACGGTCGACATGCCGCCGCCCAACTCGCGGTCCAGCCGCGGCTGCGGACGGTTGTCTTCATTTTTAACGATAATGGTTTGCGCTGGCGCTGACGGTAGATCGCCAAAACGGGTAGCGCACTTAGAATTATACGTACGGATCACCTCGATATAGTCGTCCGGCGTACAGGGCTTTTCGGTCTCGACGAAAATCGAAAGAAAATGCCCGTCCAGCGTCGGAACGCGGGTGCAGGTGCAACTCACCGGAATATTGGCGTTAACCACCGCGCCCTTCTCGAATGCGCCCAGCGCTTTGACCGTCTCCAACACTACCTTGCCTTCTTCTTTGGCGATGTAGGGATACACGTTATCAACGATGTCCATCGCTGAATGCCCGGGATAGCCCGCGCCTGACAGCGCCTGCATCGAAGTCATAAACACGCTCTTGACGCCAAACGCGTCATACAGCGGTTTGAGCGAAATAATCAGCCCCATCGTGGTGCAGTTCGGGCCGGGGACGACAAAGCCCTTCCAGCCGCGGTTTTTGCGCTGCTTTTCGATCAAGGGCGCGTGATCGGCGTTCACTTCCGGCACCAGAATGGGCACATCGTCTTCATAGCGATACGCCGCCGCCGTGCTGATGACCGGCATCTCTTTGGCGTAATCGCCTTCAATTTTCCCGGCGACGTCAGAGGGCAGCGCCGAAAAAATGATGTCGTATTTATCGAGCTCATCCAAACCGTCTGAGATCAATTTGACCTGCATCTCAGTAATGTCATTGGGGAGCGGTAAGGACGAGTGCCATACGGCGGCCTCGCCGTAGGTTTTGCCTGCGGAACGCTCGGACGCATACAACCCCGCCGTCTCAAACCAGGGGTGTCCGATCAGGGCTTCTACAAATTGCTGTCCCGCAACGCCGGTTGCGCCTAATATGGCTGCACGTTTCTTCTTCATGGCCGGGTTAACTCCAACGATGGTTAAAATGTATAGAGAAGAGATTTTAACCCAACCCGTCCACGGACAAAGGGGATCGACGCAGTCATACCGATTTACGGTTCGCGTGAATTTTGTTTGCGCTCAATGCGTAACATCGTCCGATAAATCAAAACCAGCAAAACGATGATGATAACCGGAAACGCCAACACAAGCGCAGCCCCACCCATCTGGAACAGAAACGCAACAATATCTAAATCAATCATTCCGAACCTCCCGATTGTGAATGAGGAGGATTGGGCGCGGAGTGTGACGGCGCCGTCGGCGGCGCCTGCGAAGCGCCGGGCTGATGGCGCATTAAATAATCGAGTTTGGTTTCGATCCGCCGGACATAATTGATAATCAATACTGCCAACACCAGCGTAACAAACGGTAAAAACAGGTTAATAACTGTCATAATCATAAATGGAACCATAAGCAACATTTCAAACGAACCTAAATTCGGCATAGTCATTCTCCTTAGACTTTTAGCCCCCCTTTTTAAGGGGGGACGGCGCTGAAAGCGCCAGGGGGGATTTCAAAACAGCATAAACAAAGCGATACATTCAAGCAATACGTCGCCTAACCGCCCCCAATCTTTGGGGGCGGAACTTTAACAACTCATCACCCTTTACCGCATCCGCGTCATTGCGAAGAAGCCACTGACAATAATTGCTTTAAGGGCTATTATAATTTACAACAATCATTTAAATTCTGCCCCCTAGCCTGTTTTTGTTTGAATTCATGATATACTACGATAAGATATAGATATCTCATTCACAAACAATATATTTTTTACCTTTACGCCGTATCGTAAAAACTGAATTGACAGGGAAGCATGGGGTTGATAGACTCCAAACCATGAACGAAAACATAAATGACGCCGACGGAGTCCCTCCGTCATATTTGTCTAGTTGTTTGAAACCCATCCAATCGATCCTGCGAGCGATACGTGTGAATGCGCGGCGCCTGTCTGTTTCCGGGCGTATCGTTCTCGACATGTTTCATCCTTTGCTCCAACCTGCTTACGCGCCGGTTCGCCTTGTCATATCCAGGCGAAAAGAACCGAGGCGCCGATAGATCACGATGCAAGTTCCCGTAAACGATCAAAACGTCCAACAGACGATCCAATTATTGAATATCGAAGAAAGCCAAGACCTGTTTGGCCCGCGCGATGAAAATCTGCGCGTCTTGCAGGCGCATTTCCACGCCCGCATCGCAGCGCGCGGCGATACCATCACGGTTTCCGGCGACGCCGAACAAGTCGAAGCAGTGTTGTCGATCTTTGAGGAACTCCTCAAACTGGTGCGTAAAGGCGACCCGATCAGTCGCCGCGACGTCGAGTTTTTGCTCGAAGCCAAAGCGCAAAGCAACCCGCAAGCGCTCGAAGAAGCCTTCGCCCCCGTCTCATGGACGCTGCGGGGCCGCAAAGGACTCATCAAACCCAAAAGTCCCGGACAGCGCCAATATTTAAACGCCATCTTCAACCATGACGTGGTATTCGGCATCGGCCCGGCAGGCACAGGCAAAACCTACCTGGCCGTCTCCGCCGCCGTCTCCGCGCTCGAACGCAAAGTGGTGCGCCGCATCATTTTGGCGAGGCCTGCCGTTGAAGCGGGCGAATCGCTGGGGTTTTTGCCCGGCGATCTACGCGCCAAGGTCGATCCGTTTTTGCGTCCGTTATATGACGCGCTCTATGACATGCTCAATCCTGATTTGGTGCAGCGCTATCTCGAACAAGGCACCGTCGAGATTGCGCCGCTGGCCTACATGCGCGGGCGTACGCTCAACAACTCGTTTATCATCATGGACGAAGCCCAAAACACCACCCCCGAACAAATGAAAATGTTCCTCACCCGCCTGGGGTTCAACAGCCAAGCCGTTATCACAGGCGACGTGACCCAGATCGACTTGCCCCACGGCCGCAAAAGCGGACTCATCGAAGCGGCGAATATTTTAAAAGACGTCGACGATATTGCGATGGTGCGTTTGGACAAAGGCGACATCGTCCGGCATCCGCTGGTGCAAAAAATCGTCGAGGCCTATGAACTTCAGTTTCCAGAAACCACTTCACCGATGGTCTTTGACTCCAATAAGGAGAAACCCGCAGAGTAATCGCGAGTAACTATGAGCGCCACTTCACGCGGAAGCGAAAAATCACAAAAATCGGCGAAATCCCGCCCTTCCTGGATGGAACGCATCCAAGAACTGTGGGCGAGCGCCCAACCCCATTGGCCCTATGCGCTGACGTTGGCGGTTGCCGCCGTTCTGCTGCATTTATTGATTCGGCCTCCGGCGGCGGAAGACATCAGCCGTTTCCGGCTCAACGAACCGGCGCCGCGCGTGGTGTCTGCTCCGTTTGATTTTGACTACGCCGATTCGATTGCGACCGAAGCCAGGCGCCGCAACGCCGAAGCCTTCGTCGCACCGGTTTATAAAATCGACCAACAGGCGATGAGCAAACTCACCCAAACCTTCGAATCGCTGGCCGAAGCCGCCCGCACCGTCGAACGCGACGCCGACGCCAATCTGGATGAATGGGCCGACCAAGTCGCCAAAACGGCGGGCATTCAACTGCCCGAAGCCGCCGAGCGCCCCAGCGACGGCAAACAAGCCTTCATCGTCTTCGGCGCCAGCCCGGAATTTTGGAACGCCTCGTTGCAAAGCATCTACAAAGCCGCCGGGCTAGGCATCGCCGATAACATCGAACCGATCCGGCAGTTGATGAAAAACAGCCAGGCGGCGGCGGCCCCCAAAGTGGCGGTCGGCGTTAACATCATCGACTCAAACGGCGGCGAACGCGCCGTGTTTTCGCTCAACCAAATTCGCGGCGAAGACGAATTTTTCGCCCAATTTGAAACCGAGTTTCAAAAAGCCTTCTCTGCGGAAGCGAACACCGAACTGGCCGCCCACCTCGCATTCGAATTGTTAGAGTACGCCTATTCCGGCCCCAACCTGCTCTATGACTCCATCATAACCAACGAACGAAAAACCATTGCGCGCGACAAGGTTGAGCCGATGACCGCCAGCGCAAAAAAAGACGAAACCCTGGTCGGTAAAGACGTTATCGTGACCGCCCATCATCTCCAGATTTTGCGCGCACTCAACGAACAGATGCGCATCCCCCCGATTGCGGAAGTCGGCTATTTTCTGCTGGCCATTTTGTTTATTTCAATTTTGTTGAAATATCTCGCCGCGTATTACCCCGGCATCGTCTGGAGCAGCCAGCGCGTCGGCATTATTTTCGCTGGCGTCATTTTAATTTTAGGCGTCACCCGCGCTGCGGAATTTCTGTCAACGCTTGACCTGGGGCGCAACATCCTGAGCAACGTAGCCTACGCCATCCCCATGGGCGCGCTGGGCGTCATCCTCACGATTTTACAGAGTGCGCGGCTGGCGGCGTTTGTCTGCGCCCTGACCTCAATCTACGTCGGCATCATCTTGCAAGGCGGCCCCGCGTCGCCGATTTACAACGCGCTGGTGTGCTTCATTTCCGGCTGCGGCGCGATTTATACCGTGACCCGCATCCGCCAACGCAGCGATTTATATCGCGCTGGCGGCGTCTCGATTTTGCTCGCGGCGTTTATGATTCTCGCCATCGACCTGCAACAACAAAAAAGTTTCGAGTTGTTCATCGAACAGATCGACTTATTGAAATTCTCGCTGATGTGGGCGGTCGCCAACGGCATCCTGGTTTCGGTTTTGGCCATTGCCTTGATGCCGATGTTTGAAGACATTTACGGCAAAACCACCGACATGCGCTTGCTCGAACTCAGCCAAAAAACGGAGTTGCTGCAAAAACTCGAACAAGAAGCCCCCGGTTCCTATCAACACAGTATGCGCGTCGCCACCCTGGCCGAGACCGCCTCGCAATCCATCGGCGCCAACGCGCTATTAACGCGGGTGGGCTGTTATTATCACGACATCGGCAAGGTGTTTAACCCGCAATATTTTGTTGAGAACCAACAATCCAGCGCCGACAAAGCCAAGCACTCTAAGATCACCCCCAACATGAGTTGCCTGATTATTCGCAACCACGTCAAACACGGCACCGAAATGGCGCGGCAGAACAAACTGCCCGAAGAAATTATCAGTTTTATTCCCGAACATCACGGCACAACCTTGATGTCATATTTCTATCATCAGGCGTTGTCGGAAGACGACGGCGAAGGCAAAGTCAAAGAAGACGACTATCGCTATCCCGGCCCCAAGCCCCAATCGCCCGAAACCGCCATCGTCATGTTGGCTGACGCGCTCGAAGCCACCTCGCGCCTGCTCGACAACCCCGCTGAGCGCGACGTACGCCAGTTGGTGCGCAAGATTATCAATGAGCGTTTTATGGACGGACAGTTTGACGAATGCGATCTGACCCTGAAAGACCTTCACACGCTCTACCATTCGTTTTCTGAATCCATCATGCACACCTTGCATCAGCGCATCGCCTATCCGGCCCCGCCGGGCAAAGAGAAAATCGGCAAAGAAAAAGACGCCAAGTCCGAACCCAAATCAAAAGACAAAGACAGGCCGACGTCAAACGGCGAGTCGGCGCCGGGTGCGGAAGAGAAGCCAATGATTGCCCTGAAAGAAAAACGTCCCGCAGAATAATGCGGATGAAATAGAGAAAACCAACATGCCCGTCGTAATGAACATAGAGCCGCCTAACGAAAGCGTCGGTTCGCCCCAACGAGAATCATTCGCCAACGCGCTCCTGGAGGCGGCGGCGGAAACCGGCTCCGAACTCAGCGTCTCCTATGTCGATGATGAGGCGATCCAGGCGTTAAACCTCGAATACCGCAAACTCGACGCGCCCACCGACGTGCTCTCGTTCTCCATGCGCGAAGGCGAAGCCGTCGGCCAAAGCGGCCTGTTGGGCGACATCGTCATCTCAGTCGAAACCGCCCGGCGTCAGGCCGACGCCCTGGGCCATTCGCTCGGCGACGAGTTGGACGAGCTCTTGTTTCACGGCATGATTCACCTGTTGGGGAGCGACCATTACAACGATGACGACCGCGACGAGTGGCTCAACACAGAAAAACAATTACAGAATGAATTATTGAAACAACAAATTGCGTATCAACCCAAAGGGTTGGCGTACTATGAAAAAATGATGGAAACGGAGATAGGGGAGAGCGCCCGGCAACACGCGGCCGCTGACCAATCATGACTGAACTCATTGAGGGCGCAATTTTTATTCTATGCTTGGGGGTATCGGCCTGCTTTTCCGGTTCCGAAACAGCCTTAACGTCAATGACCAAAATGCGCGTAAAGCGCTTGTTTAATGAAGACGACCCCTCCTATCACCGGTTGGAGAGTTGGCTGCACGAACCCAACCGCTACCTTGCCACGATCTTGGTCGGCAATAATTTCATCAACATTTTCGCCTCCGTTCTTGCGGCGAATATGTCAGAGCGAATCTTGACGACGTATTATAATTTTGACAACGCAACCGCCTGGGGCGCCGCCATCGCCGTCGCCGTCACCACCTCCACCTTTCTTATATTCGGCGAGATCGTACCGAAAACCTATTGCAAAGAACACGCGGTGCGCATTTCGCAAATCGTCATTGGCCCCTTAGACCTGATCTGGAAATTCCTCCACCCGATTATCAGCGTGTTTCTCTTTATTTCGAACAACATCAACCGCCTTTTGGGCGCGCCCCACGTCAAAGAACTGCCGCTCATCACAGAAGACGACGTGCGCCAGTTAATTGAAATGAGCGAAAAGGAAGGCGTGCTTGAACAAGACGAACGCGAGATGATCCACAGCATCATCGACTTCGGCGACACCCTGGTCAAAGACATCATGACGCCCCGGGTTGACTTTCAAGCCATCCCGCTCGACTTAAAACCCAGCGCAGTCCGTAATGAAGCCGTCAGCGTCGGGCGCTCCCGCATCCCCGTGTATGAAGACGACCTCGACCACATCGCAGGCATCCTGTACGCCAAAGACCTGCTGAAATACGACAATGAACAGGGCGTTCCCCTCAAAGACATCGTGCGCCCCACCTTGTTCGTGCCCAAAACCAAAAAGGTCAACGAACTGTTAGACACCTTCAAACAGGAAAAAAACCACTTAGCGATTGTGGTCGATGAATACGGCCTCACCGCCGGCCTGGTCACCATCGAAGACGTACTCGAAGAAATCGTCGGCGACATTCAGGACGAATACGACACCGAGACCCCCGACTACGAAACCCGCGAAGACGGCACGGTAATTGCGGATGCTAAAATAGACTTAGACGACCTGACCGACGTATTCGACGTCGAGTTTCCCGAAGAAAACGTCGAAACCCTGGGCGGCTTCGTATCAACGCTACTGGGCCGCGTACCCGAAATCGGTGAAGTAGCCGAATTCAGTAACCTGAGATTCAAGGTGTTAGACTCAGATGAACGCCGCGTCAAAACAATTGAGATTTCAACCATTGAGCCTGATTTAACAGAACAAGAATTAAATGGCGCGTAGAAAAAATTCGCCGTCAGCCGTAGCGTTGTTCAATCTCAGCCGTTGATCTGATGGTTCTTAAACGATAGATCAAACAAGAAAGGCAACCGATCCAAGATTATGATACGTCGCTTACGTAATTATTTTTTCACTGGCTTACTGGTCATCGTTCCAATCGGCATCACGATATGGATCGTTCTCGGCATTTTTCAATTTATGGACAACTGGTTTCGCAACCTGGTCATTTCACAAGACTGGTGGCAGAACTACGTCGGCGAGAAGATTCCCTATGAACACGGCTTTGGCTTTGTGTTGACCATTATCATCATTTGCATGGTGGGGTTTTTCGCCTCGCTTTACATCGGCAAAAAAGTCCTATACCTGGTCGATTATTTTTTCGCGCAAATCCCCGGCGTCTCGACCATCTACAGCGGCCTCAAGCAAATCAGCGAATCAATCGGCGGACGCCGCAGCAAAATTTTTGAGCGCGTCTTGTTGGTCGAATATCCCCGCCGAGGCATCTACGCGCTCGGCTTCGTCACGGGAGAAGACGAGGGCGTCTTCACGGATATCATCGGCGCCGATTCGCTCTATGTATTTTTGCCGACGACTCCCAACCCGACTTCGGGCTTCTTTTTGCTGATTCCAAAAGAAGAAGCCATCGAACTGAAAATCACCGTCGAAGAAGCCATGAAAATGATTATCTCCAGCGGCATGGTGGCGCCGAAAGTCGTCAAACCCATTTCGCAAAAAGCGCTTGAGCAATCAAAAATCTATCAGTCCGCCGCGCACGAAACAAAAACCGACAAAAAATAGCGCTACTCCCCGGGTTGTCCACTTCGCGGCTACACTACGGCCTTCTATTGCGATTGGGGAGACGACCGTATGCCGCAGTCTGATCGTTCTGTAATCTCAACCGTATTCTGGCTGCTGTTGGGGCCGCTCTTATTTATATTGATTTTGTGCGCGCCAACGCCCGGCGACCTTTCCGTCCCTGCACAACGTACCGCCGCCGTCGCCGTCTGGACCGCAATCTGGTGGCTGAGCGGCGTAATCCCCCTCGGCGCTACGGCGTTGTTACCGTTTACGTTATTTCCATTTTTGGGCGTACTTGAATCCAGCAAAGCGATTGGCTACTTCGCCCATTGGTTGAATTTTTTGTTTCTGGGCGGCTTTCTCATCGCGGCCTGCATCGAAAAATGGAACCTCCACAAACGTATCGCGCTCGCGATCATCGTCCAGGTTGGAGTAACGCCGCGCCGCAATCGTCTATGGTTCGGGGCAGGTTTCGTCGCAACAAATGGCGCGGGCGGGGTTCGGGTTGAATCTAATTGCGATCACATTGATTACATTGTTCTTTTACTACTTGACCAGCAGTCTTTTGGGCATTGAATTTAATCAATTGCCCGAATGGGCGCAGATTCAGCAGTGAAGGGGTCATCATGGAGCAGTCATCGCATCAATTTGACATGGCCTATAACGTACGCATCGGCGGCGACCTGCCTGTGTTCATCGCAGGGCCGTGCGTCATTGAATCTCGCGGGTTGTGCATCGACGTCGCCCAGCGCCTGAAAGAACTAACCAGCAAGTTAGGCGTTCCCTTTATTTTCAAAGCCTCGTTCGACAAAGCCAACCGCACCAGCGGGCAGTCGTTCCGCTCGATTGGGTTTGAAAAATCGCTGGAAATCCTCGCCGAAGTACGCGCCCAAATCGGCGTCCCGGTTTTGACTGACGTACACGAACGCGATCACGTCAAACAAGTCGCTGATGTGGTTGACGTATTACAAATCCCCGCGTTTTTATGCAGGCAGACGGATTTGCTCGAAGCCTGCGCCCAAGTCGACAAACCGGTCAACATCAAAAAAGGGCAATTCATGGCGCCCCAAGACATGCAACACGCCGCCGAAAAGATTCGCGCGGTGGGACGCGGGCGCGTCTGCCTGACCGAGCGCGGCTCATCGTTTGGATATCACAATCTGGTGGTCGATATGCGCAGTCTGGTTGTCATGCGCCAATACGCCCCCGTGATTTTCGATGCGACTCACAGCGTCCAGCAACCCGGCGCGGCGGGCGGCGCCTCTGGCGGTCAGCGCGAGTATGTATCGCCCTTGGCGCGCGCGGCGGCGGCGGTAGGCGTCGACGGGTTCTTTATCGAAACCCACCCCGATCCACAACAGGCGCTCAGCGACGGCCCCAACATGGTGCCCCTCAATGAAATGGAGCCGCTGCTGCGTTCGCTGCTGGCGATTCACCAGGCGGCCCGCATTTAATCTAATTCGGGTTTAATTCCCCACCCCTTGGGGCGCAAGAAATACTAGAAGCCATCTCTAAATAATTTGTTCGTTGCGAAAGGCATGGGTGCATCTCTGCTTGCTTCGGTGCAGGCTTTCTGGCCCTTATGCACAGGCGCTCCCAGAGTTGCACCCATGCCAAACTTGGTGTAGCAATTTGTGAAATCGTGGCGGGGTGGCAAGGGCAAGGTCGAATGTAATGAGACCAGCCCTTGAATCGTATGGGTGATCCCCTCTGGCGCTTTCAGCGCAAAAAAGCCTTAAGTCAATGACATTGCTTTTAAGGGGCGCTACTATTGTCAAGCGAGGCGCCAAAGTAGCCGTTTAAAGTGGAACTTCTTCCCAAAATCCTGCGCCGGTTCCTTTATTCTATGTTCGAGGTAGAATATACGCCGCACTTAATGAAAAATTCCGTAAGATACCACGATAATCAATTGGAGACGAACATGATTGATCCGCATGGATCCGATACACTGAATCCGTTGTACGTCCAAGATGACGCCCAACGCGCTGAATTACAAAAAGAAGCCGCCGGGCTGCCTTCCGTCCTGGTCAGTTCCGCCGCCGCCGCCAACGCGGTGATGCTGGGCAGCGGCTATTTTAACCCGCTGACGGGTTATATGACCAAAGCCGATGCGCTTTCGGTCGCCGACAAAATGACCACCGCGAGCGGCGTGTTCTTTCCCGTCCCGGTGTTGAACCTCATTTCTGACGCCTCAGATGTACAAGGGAAAAAACGCATTGCGCTGCTCGACCCCAACGTCGATGGCAACCCCGTTATTGCGATTCAAACCGTTGAATCCGTCGAAGAATTCAGCGAAGACGATATGAAACAGATGACGGAAAAGATTTTTCGCACCACCGACGATAAACACCCCGGCGTGGCGGCGTTTAATGGTCAGGGCCGCGTGTGCGTGTCAGGCCCCATTCAGGTGTTGAACTTCTCATACTTTGCGGCAGACTTCCCAGACACGTTCCGTACGGCGTATCAGATTCGCGAAGAAATGGACAAACTCGGCTGGGAGAAAGTGGTCGCGTTCCAAACCCGTAACCCGATGCACCGCGCCCACGAAGAACTATGCCGCATGGCCTACGAAGCGGTCAACGCGGATGGCATCTTAATTCACATGCTGCTTGGTAAACTCAAACCGGGCGATATCCCCGCCGATGTGCGCGACGCTTCGATTCGCAAGATGGTTGAAGTCTATTTCCCCGCGAACTCCGTTTTAGTGACCGGATATGGATTCGACATGATGTACGCCGGGCCGCGCGAAGCCGTACTTCACGCGGTGTTCCGTCAGAACAGCGGCTGCACCCATCTGATCGTAGGCCGCGACCACGCGGGCGTTGGCGATTATTACGGGCCGTTTGACGCGCAGGCGATCTTCCATGACGAAGTGCCTGACGGCGCATTGAAAATTGAAATCTTTGAAGCCGACCATACCGCATGGTCGAAGAAACTCAATAAAGTGGTTATGATGCGCGACCATCCCGACCACGGCAAAGACGACTATGTCTTCTTGTCAGGAACCAAGGTTCGCGACATGTTATCAAACGGTGAAGACCTGCCCGAAGAGTTCTCCCGTCCCGAAGTCGCCAAAATTTTGATGAGACACTACCAATCAGAAGCCTAAGTCGCTTCATTGTTTATGCTTACAAGAGCCGGGCGGGAGAAATCCTGCCCGGCTTTTTTTATTCAATATTCAAACTTTCTATATAGTGCGCTTGGGGTGGGTACGTCTCTCTTCGCTTCGGTAAGATTACAGCGTTTGAAATGAACATTGGGATGGCGACACCTGCGTCAGGCAGGCTCCTAGTGAGCCGCTTATAAACGATTACATTTCACACTCTCGCGGCTCGGCGGGAGCCTCGCCCTCCCCTCGTTTGTAAGGGTGGATAAGATGTCAGCGGAATTATTTAATTTTCCTCAGAGAGTGTCGCAGGCGAAATTTCAACCACATTCATAACTCGGCGGCCATTGCCCAGTGCAGGGCCGGGTTCCAACCGCAACAACGCTTCATCATGATGATAGCCAATCCCCGGCCATGAATACACAATCACTTCTTTCGGGTAGGGTTCCTGATCGTAATCAACATACGCATTCAGCCCGTGTTCGCGCAGCCACTGCGGCAAGCGCTTATCTCTCAGCGCTTCTTGAAACGAAAAGTCGAGAGTGAGGCCGTCCATGTTGAGCCATCGCTGCCGCGAAAAATATCCGAGAATGCCGCAGTCAGAATACGCAAAGGTGTACGTGTATTCGTCATATTCCGCCAGGGCCGTCGCGTTGTTGTAAGCGGAAACAAACTCGCTGCGGTTGAAGACGATTTCGCCGCTGGTGTGGGTGAATGCGACCAGACACGCGAGCGCAAGCAAACCATTACGCCAACGACGCGGGACGATGCGCGCTTCACGTAAATACGCAGGCAGGAGAATCCCCAGTGAAAATGCGGGCAGGGCGAAATACCAGTCCCAGGTTTCCTGACCGCCGCGTAGCAAGATCATCCCGACATAAATCACATTGCCCCATCCCAGCCACGCCAGTGCGTTCGTCTTTCGCGCTGCCCACAGGCTGGGCAATATCGAAAATAACGAAACCACATACAAAATGCTGTAGGGAATTTCCAGGCTCAAGAAGCCGGACCTCGCGACTTTTATCATTGCGCTTACCGGTAGCCAGTGTCCCCAGACAAGGTAATTCGACAAGAAATATCCGCACACCAGAGCGCCCTGTAATGCGCCTGCCAGCGTAAGCGACGCCAGCGTTATTTTTTTTCGGCGGTATTGCAGCAGCAGCCAGCCGTCCAGCGCGAGCGCCCATACCAAGTGGTCAATGCGCGACAATCCAAACAAGCCGGAAACCAAACCAATCGCCAATGCGCGACCGGGCGTGATCGCGTTCGGGGTTGCGGTCAACATCCACAAACATGCAAATAACACGACGCACAGCGGCCCCTCCATGCCATAAACTGGAGAGAACAACAAAACCGAAATTGTCCAAACAACAGCAAACCAGGCGTAGGGGTTCTGTTCGCGAAGCAATGATGTGCGCAACAAAATCGCAGCGGCGCCGTAGAACCATAAACCAAGGATGCTTGCGATGCGCGCAAAATGGTGCGGGTCATTGATGGCGTTGGCGATGGGAATGAGCAGCCATTGCCATAAGGGGTGATAGCCGTTGGTGTGAGTAAGCCCGTCAAAACTCGATGGGACGCCGTTCGCCCAATTGCGGGCGATGGTGAAATAATAGAACGCGTCGTCCGGGACAAAACGCAATATGACATCGCGCATCGAAGCCAGATAGAACAGAACCGATAGTCCAATCAGACATTGAGCCAGAAACAGTAGGTCAAGCGGCAAACGACGTTTCATTCATCAAACCATGCACACAAACGGGTTGGCGTTTTTCTCGATGCTGACCGTGGTGATGGGGCCGTGGCCCGAACAGAGCAAGCAACTGCCAGGCAACGCGAACAGTTTGGTTTGAATATGGCCGACTTCTTCTTGCTTTAATTCTTCGCTACTGGTTCCGCCGATGGAGCCTGCAAAGATCGCGTCGCCTACAAACGCAAGAGTATTTTCGACCACCAAACTGAGCGAATTGGGCGTGTGTCCGGTGGTAATCAAAACGCGATTGTTTAGGTTCCCAATCGGCAGTGAGTCGCCTTCCGTCACCGGCTTGCCATTGATGGTTTCGCCTGTCATCGAATAAACGGGAATATTAAATCTCTTGACGATTTCATCCAGCGCCTGGTCGTGGTCCCAATGGATATGGGTCAGAAATACCGCCGTCAAACTGGCGCCATGTCGTTTGAGGAACGCATCATAATCGGGGCTGTCGGCGCCCGCGTCGATTAAGATGCACTCTTTTGTTTCAGGGCACCCAACGATATAGGTATTGACCTCGTTCACGTCTGGAAAAAAGAAGGGCTGAAATAACATTATTGAAGCGCTCCCTTCAAGTCGGCGCCATCAAAGTTGGCTTTGCCTTGGGCGCCGGTCAGGTTTGCGTCAATCAGTTTCGCTTGGCGAAAGATGGCGCGGGTGATATCAGCGTTGGTCAGGTCGGCTTTGGAGAAATCCGCCCGCGCTGGTCGCGAATAAAAAAACTGCGCCTCGCGGCAATTCGCGTTTCGCGCAATGGCGCCGACGAGGTTGCTGCGCTTGAGATTGGCGCGTTCGAGTTGGGCGTCAGACAAATTGGCGGCGCCGAGGATAGCAAATTCAAAATTGGCGCCGGTCAGAATTGCGCCGCGCAGGTTGGCGCCTTCGAGGTTGGCGCGGGTGAAGTTGCATCCGGTGAGGTCGGCGCCTTGCAGCGAACAACCCGCCAGCATCGCATGAGAAAAATCAACGCCCGCCAGTTTTTCGCCGCTGAGGTCGATTCCCGATAACACCCAACCCGCCAGCGACGCGCCCGAACGGGCGACCTTTATGACTTGCGAGTGGTATTTCTCGCGACCATGCAGATGCCTCCAACAGACGCTCTCGTGGGTTAACGCATAACAACCGCCGTCGCCCGATTCGCATTTGACGAAGTCATAATATAAATTCATTGATGGTTACTCATTTCTTTCAGGTTCGTTTTCTTACGAGATCATATCGAAATTCTCGGTAATTTGTAAATGCAATGCTTTCATTCGCAGAAAGGCCCGGCGGTGATTTATGACACATAACCTCTTTTCGATGTTATAGTTACAGTAATCTGGCGGATTTGGTTCTATTTATATTCTCCCTCAAGTGTTAAACTTAACCGACGATACTTGATGTTAAAACTTAATTATTTATCTCCCCGGAGTTTGTGATGATTGCGCGTATGAAACAGATATATCCATCGTGGGTGCGTTTGCTCGCGCTGACGGTTTTACTAACAACTTTCACTGGATGCGCTGGAATCAAAATCGTGCGTATTCCTATCCCGGTTCCGACCTTTGGCTTCGGCGGCGATAAATCGCCCAAAAAGACTGAGCCGACGAAAGAAGCCATCGCTCAAAGCGGAGATCACAAAATGACTGGCACCGCCTCCTGGTACGGTCCCAAATTTCATGGCCGCCGCACTGCCAACGGCGAACGCTTTAACATGAACGCGATGACCGCCGCTCACCCGAGTTTGCCCTTCAATACGCGATTGCGCGTGACCAATTTAGACAACGGTCGCAAATGTATTGTCCGCATCAATGATCGAGGCCCCTTCAAAGGCGGGCGCATTGTTGACCTCTCCCGCGCCGCTGCGAGAAAACTCGACTTTGAGCGGGATGGATTGGCTAAGGTTCGCCTGGAAGTATTGTAATCTCGCAAAATCGAGGCGGTTCCCGTCTACGAAACGCGCTGTTTGCAATACAATGTCCGCGTTATGTATGAACGCGCAAAAATCCACCATATTGACGAAGAGGGCATTCTGGTCCGGGCGTTTACAGAGCCGAGTTTTTACCACTTTGAGGGCGACCCCGAAGCGATGGACTCGCCCCTGGTAGACGCATTGTTGAAGTATTACGACGAAGCCGCTCTCGAAACCATGACGTGCAAAGGGTTTAACACCACCTCCGGCGTTTTGTATTGGCGCAGCGAACTTGCCACTCCATTGAGTGAAGACAACATGGTTGATATTGGCGAGCGCTTGTTTTTGGTTGATGAATTTGACGAGCGCGTTTTTGACGACCTGGCGTATGATACCATCGCCAATGGGCGCGTCCCCGAAGGTTGGACGCTGATTGCCCGTGAAGAATAAATTGCGCCGACTCTATTTTGCGCTGGCTCTTGCCTGCATTTTGTTTGGCGCTTTGACGTTGCAGGGGTGGAGCGACGACCCACAGTTTGGGCGGTTGTTATCGCCCGCCTTTCAAGTTATCCATCAAACCGACCGTGACCTTCAAATCCACTGGCAGCAATCTCCCGATTCTACCGAGACCGTTCTTTACGCACTATTGGCGTTGCCCGGGCCGATTCAACAGGCGACCCAATCGGTCGCTTCTTTTGAATGGGACGTGCAAGGCGCGACGCCGCAGTCAGGCGATCAAAATGACTTTGACGAAAAGAACCCCAAACGCACATCACCCCGCTTGCAAGTTCGCGAGTTAGGCTATCTGGCGGGCGTTCGCATTGCGTCGTTGCAGTTACGCTTTTATTACTCGAGCGCGGCGGCGGACGTGGTCTCATTTCCCCGGGGTACGCTTCGCATTCAATTTAACCAACTTGATCCGATGCGCTTTGATTCGTTCCCCCATGATATCGCCCCCATCGCAAAGGCGTTATTGCTGAATGATCCGTCTCGAAAAATCGCTCCGGCGGAGAATTCGCTTGACGCGCCGTATTTCAATAAGCGCGCGGTGAAATTTTTTAGCGGCGTTGAGGGATTAGTCCAACTGTCGGCAAGCGAAGTGCTCGATTCATACCAACATGATATTGAAGCGTCGCGGTTGGCTCTGTTCCAAAAACGTCTCCCGATTGAGCGGGCGGTGATTGACGAGACCGGCGAGATCAAACAGCGCGGTTTGTTGGCGCCAGGCGATTCGATTGTGTTTTTCGCGCCTGCGTCTGAAAGCGCTTTTGCAACAGAAACCGTAACGTGGCTTACACTCGATAACGAATCGGTGCGTGACTTTCCGTTGTTGCAAAAACCGAGCGGTGCGCAATCCGTCAATGCGCTTTGGCAAAAAACGCGCTATGAAAATGACGCCGAATTTATCGAGGGCAAACCCACCAATGAAGAGCAGGATTCACATTGGATCTGGGCGGACTTGATCGGGACGGCGACGCCTGCGTTTTCGTTTTCTGTGAACCAGGCCCCGCGTTCGGCGACCGCCTCGCTTACCATGCGCCTGCATGTTGGCAACGCGCGTTCTGAGGCGCTTGTTGAATTCGTCACCCCATACATTGACGGCGTTCACGTCGAGTGGTCCGTCCCCGCAGGTACGGGGTATGTGCAGGCGACGGCTGCGTTATCGTCTCAGTTATTGCAACCGGGCGAACATCGCTTGACCTTTGAGGGCAGCGCTTCTGCGAAGGCGGCGGGCAAATTTGAAACCATCGCTCTCGATTGGTTTCAACTCGCGTTTCGCGCGGACGTAACTCCTTCGACGGCGCCCTATCAAACGCCGAACCACTCAATCGCCATTGCGCTTGACGGCGAGAGGGATGCGGTGTGGCTGCCGGATGACCCTGCGCTTTCGCCTGCATTGGCCAATCAATTGCCTGCCATTGAAACTCCAGCAGCGGGACGGCTGTTTATTTCAAATAAAAAAAATGCAGCGCTGAGCGGCCGCTTTGAATTATATGACCCTACGGCTTCGACCCTTAACGATCTATTGAATCTGTCGCAGTCGGACGTGGTGTTGATTGCGCCGTCGGATTGGCATCAAGCGTTGACGCCATTTCGCGATTCGTTGTTACGGTTGGGATACACCACGCGCATTGCATCGGTTGAAGCCATCTATGACCGCTTCGGCGACGGCAGGTTGTCGCCCTTTGCTGTGCGCGAATTTTTGCGTTACGCCTATCGCACCTGGAAACGCCCCTCGCCGTCTTATGTATTAATGATTGGCGACGCGACCTGGGATTACAAAAACCGCTACGGCGTTGGCGTTAAAAACTACGTTCCCGGTTATCGCGCCAAGCCGGAGTACGCCGTCGAAAACTGGTTCGTCCGTCTTGATGATGAAAATGATAACGTCCCTGACATGATGATTGGTCGGTGGCCGTTGCGCTCGGTGGACGAACTCAACACGCTGATTGAGAAAACCACGCGCTACAAAGAAGCGCTCGAACCGCAGCCCTGGCTCAATCACTTGTTTCTATTGACGGACCACGGCTTTGACCGCTTCACGGAAGAACTGGAACGGGAGTGGGTCCCCAAAGGATTTCGGCTCACACAGCGGCATGTACAAGACTACCCGCTGATTGACAACATCTATCTGCCCGAAAAACTGCGCGCCGAAAAACGCGCAAAGACCAGTCTCGCGGCGACAAAAGACATCATCAGCATATTAAACAACGGCGTTTGGCTGATGGAATTTTTCGGACATGGCGCGCCGAACGTCGTCGGAAATGAGCGCCTGTTTTTTGGCGGCGGCTCAAAATTCACCGACGTGAAAAAACTCACCAATACCGACCGCCCGTTTTTATTCTGGTCGTTCAGTTGCGAGACCAGCAAGTTTGATTACCCTCGTCAGAAATGGAACATCTCCATCGGCGAAGACATGTTGACTCACCCCAACGGCGGCGCGGTGGGCCTGTTGGGCGCCGCAGGGCGCGGGTATCCCCACGATCATATTGTTCTTGCGCGCGGGATGCACGAGGCGCTATTTCATCACGGGCTGCAAAGCATGGGGCAAATTTTGTTGGCGGGCAACTTGATGGGACTCGCCTATCAGGACGTGTTTGAACCCGCTGACCAATTTTGCTTTTTAGGCGACCCGACCATTCGCCTGCCGAACTATGAAGCGCTATCTGTGAGCACGGAAAAGAAACAGGACGCAATTGAAATCTCGATTCCCTACGCGCCCGACGCCGTCCATGCGCAACACGCCGCCGCCTGGGTGCGAAGCGGCAGCGACGTCATTCGTTACGCAACCATACCCCTTTTGGAAAACACTTCGGAACCGTTGAAAATAGGCGGCGTCAAATCTCTCTACGCCGGGGCGGAAACAATATTGAAGCGCGATGGCAAGATTGTGGTTTCACATGGCGCAAACTATCTGTCAGCGCCTGCGCCCGCAATGATTGAAGCAACCACAGGGCGCTTGCCTGATCTGGTGATTGAACCCGGTTCGCTTCGAGCCCTGCCCGATGCGCCTCGTTCGGGCGAAACCGTGTTTCTTGACGGCGTTATCAAAAACCAAGGCAAAGCGACCGCTGAGGATATTTTCATCCACGGCCTTCAAGCCATACATGGAAAGAAAAAGGTTCCATTCAATGTTGTTGTCGGGCGGCGCGGCGAACGCATCGAACGGCTTGACCCCGGCGAGTCGGCGCCGGTTCGCTTGCGTTGGGACCCAACAGGAAACAAGGGCCCGTTTGATATCGAAATGCTGGTAGACCCCTTCGATCAAATTAAAGAAGAAAACGAAGACAATAACTCAGCTGACACGAAAATCACCGTGCGCCGCAAAGCAGACCTCTTGGTCGAAGACGACCGCTTTACACTCACGCCGACTGAAGACGGCAAGCGATTTCTCGTCAGTTTTTCGGTGCTCAATTCCGGCGAAAGCGCAGTGGATAAATTCTTGATCGAAATGGCCTATTCTCTTCAAGGTTCCGATAAACGATTTAGTGGTTTTGTTCCTGAAGTTGTCAATCTGGAACCCGGAAAACGCTATAACGCAGGCGGCGTGCGCGTCCCGGCGAACATTCAGTATTTTGAACTGATTGTTGACCCGGACGAGTTGGTCGATGAAGAAACCCACGATAACAATACGTTTCGATTTGACGTTGAGTAGGTTCAGCCCTTCACCGCGATATTTGCGGTCACGCCTTCGGGAAGTTGAGTCGTAAAGTCCATCAAATTTTTTTGCAACCGTTCGGCTTCGCGCGGCGAAATTGCATAAAACGAAACCGTTGGCTCCGCCACGCTGACTTTTTGGTCGACCGTCCATTCGCCGACTTTGATCCAACTTTCCGGCAGGCGTCCGCGCCACCAACTTTCATAGATCACTGCAATCGACGCGCCTTCCTGCCTCGCCCACGATTCGATGAAGGCAGCGCCCATGCGTCCATGCTTCGCCGCCAGCGAAGGCTCACGGCTACTCAGCCCCATGCCGTCGAGGCAGCGGATATCCGCCAAAAAATTAATCGCGCCGATGTCATTCGCGGCGACGGCTTCCCCTTGATAATACTGTTTAAGAAACAGCCCCATCTGGTATTGTTGCTGATAGAGGTTTTTGCACCCCGGCGCGATTTTTAAGACGGACGATGCGTTCCATACATACGGCGTAATCGCAAGCAGTGCGGTTGCGAGCGCAATGGTTTGGACCATGCGCCGTTCCCGTTTGGGTGAGCCGCTTGCCAGGTGTTTCCATTGCGTCCACAGTTGCGGGCCGAGCGGCGCCAGCGCCAGAAACGCAATCGCGAGCAGGTAGGCTTCATAGCGATAAAACCAGCCGATCGACGCCGCCGCGCAATGCAGAGGCGTTGCGCACAAATACACGCCGCTGAGGATACGCTCGCTGTTCCAGGGCGTCTCTGTTTTTCTCCAAAAAACAAATAGGCACAACACATACGGGATCAGCAAATGTCCGGTGTTGAAAAGCTGCCCGAACAGGCGTTCATACAATTGCAAAAAGAACAACCAGCCCGGTTGGCCGAGTACGCTTTTGCGAACAATCGACGCGGGGAAAAACTCCCAGCCGTTCATTACCTGCACGGCCCCCATCATCACGATGGGCAGCGCCGCGCAAATGATGATGCCTAGCGCTGTTCGCCATTGTTTGCGGATGAAAAACATCAACGCCAGCGGCGCGATGACGAACACGGTTTCATAGCGAAATGCGGTCGCGAAAAATGCGAGCAGAAACAATAAAACCAGTGCCGTTTTCGCTCGCTCTTTTCCAAGCAGAGTGGACGCCGTATACGCCATACTCGCGGCGAGCAACACATGAATGGTGTGTTCCATCCCCAATAAGATTAGAGCGGGCAGCGGCAAAATTAAACTAAATACAATCGCCGCCGCGCCCGCCGCCGCCCAATGCCATTGCTGATTGATGAGATACACGCACATCAGCCAGACCAGCGTGAGCGCCGCCGCGCCGTTCAACGCCAGCGGCAGCCATTCATGATTGCCAATGATGGAAAACGCCGCTGCTAACAACAGCGTCCATCCCGGCGACGACGAACTGGCGCTAAAGCCCGAAAGCGAAACGCCCCATACGCCGTGCTCTGCGAAATGGCGCGCCATCGCCAGGTGAATATATGGATCGTCAATGGGATACAAAACACGATGCGCAAATTGATACGATTCGCCAATGATCGAGACGACAAGCATGCCGATCACTGTCAGCGGAAACGCATACGCTAAATTCATGTTTATGCTGCGTTTCATTGATTTTCCTTCATCAGGCGCACTTTGGATTGCGTCCTTCACCTTACATAATGTAAGCAAAAGAAGCAATTCATTTGAGGCGAAAAAACGTGACAGCCGTCCAACCCGTTAAAAAAGTCAAACCCATTTTCGGCGTGTTATACAAAGACCCTGCCGTCTTTGCGCAAGTGGTGCAGCGCATCGAAAACCATTTCGGCCCGGCGGATTTTTTTAGCGCCGAACATCCCTTCGTTGAAACCGAATACTACCAGGAAGAAATGGGGCCGGACTTAATCCGGCGTTATTTCTCACTGCAACCACTAATCTATCCTGACGCGTTGGTTCACATGAAACACCTTTCCAACCAATGGGAGGAAGAATTCAGCGCTGACGGCAAACGCGCGATCAATCTTGATCCGGGTTACATTCACGGCGCCAAACTGGTGCTAGCCAGTTGCAAGAACTTCAGCCATCGGGTTTATCTGGGGCGCGGCGTCTACGGCGAAGTCACCATGCGTTTTGAGAATGGCGAATTCACCCGCTTGCCGTGGACGTACCAGGATTACTGGAACCACCGCAGCGACTTACAATCTATTCGCGACATTCTCATCAAACAAATTAAGGAACCATCCGAATGAGCACTATGAACATAACAACTTGGATTACGACAACGCTCATTTCTTTTTTTATTGCAGCCGTATCACCCGTTTTTGCGCAGATGCACGCCTACAACGGTAACGACAACATCGACGCCATCGACGTGCAGGTGGTTTACTATGTCGCGCAAGGCGTTAAGCCGCTGCCCGACTGGCGCGAACGGGTGGAGTATCATCTCGCCCGTATACAAAAATTCCACCAACGCGAATTCGCCGGGCAATCGAATTTTACTTATGACATCCTCCCGGCGCCGTTTATCGCATCCGCAACGCCGAACGGGTTCCCCCAAGACGACGTCAACCAGTTTTATTGGCAGATTATGAATGAGGTCTGGCATTCAGGCGAAGTTGAATGGAAGGACGGCGCGTTTCCTATCCTGCTGGTGATGGGCGATTGCAACTTCTCGCCCGGATACAACGATTGGACGCGCGTCTGCGACGGAGACAATTGTTTTTTAGAGCCGCCTCATGAGCAATGCGCCGGACACGTCAGCGGCAACGGCGAAGACCGTCCCGGTTCGCGCGCAGGCGGCGCCCGTTCGGTTTATTGGGCGGATCGTCATATCGGCTTGGGATTGGTCACGGCGGACGGCTGGCGGGTTCCCATCAAAGGAACCGATTGCGTGACCTATCACGAGGGCATCGGCCATGCCATCGGGCTGCCGCATCCTGAGCCGATCAACGCTTCGGTGATGGGGACGGCGCAATACGTTGATTCGATTCAAACCACCTGGATCGACAACAATCAAAAGGAAGCCCTCAATTGGACCTCGGCTGCGATCAAAAAAGACGACCTGTTTTCGACCTTTTCGATTTCACATCAACCATCGAAGCCAACCACAAGCACTCCCATCACGCTATTTGCCAAGGCGCCGCTACGGTTCGAGGTCGCAAGCATCCAGGCGGAAATTCAGCGCGGCCTGCGCCAGCCGTTTGCAGCCTTGCCTGATCCGTATCGCTTCGAGGACGGGCAATTCCAATATTTTTCCTGGAGCCTGCCGCCGCTGGCGCTCAACCACAGCCTCGCCTACCGCATCCGCGTCGAAACCCAAGACGGCGAAAACGAAATGATTTGGGATTATTTGAAGGCGAGGGAGTGAATAAATAATGCCTCGGATTAGCGAATTTTTCGGAATCGTAATTTGGATGTATTATAATGATCATGCGCCTATACATTTTCACGCTGAATATGGTGAATATGAAGCGCTATTTGATATAGATACTTTAGAAATTATCTGAGGTGAATTACCGAGGCGAGCATATTCTTTAGTGTTGGAATGGGCAGCAATGCACCGAGAGGAATTGAGAAATAATTGGGATAGAGCACGAAACGGTGAACCATTAATACGGATTTCTCCACTCGAATAAAGGTACAATGAAACAGCAACGAGTCAAAATCATAGAAGCAAAGCCTCTGACTGAATTTCATGTTGCGTTGAAATTTAACGATGGCCATGAAAAAGAAATTGATCTATTGCCGTTTCTCAACGGTCAAGTTTTCGAACCGCTGAAAAATGATCCTGCTCTATTCAGACAAATCTCCCTTGAAGGCGGAACGCTCTGCTGGCCAACTGGCGCCGATATCGATCCTTACGTTCTCTATTATGGAAGCGCAGAAGAAGCCGAAAAATATATAATGAAAACCTCTGCCACTCTCACTTAATCTTTTCCACTCCACAACGCTCAATTGACAACGCCCCACGCTCTCGCCTATAGTGTGTGTAATCGCTGGGGGTGGACGGGCGTACCGTCCTGAGAACATACCCCTCGAACCTGATCCGGCTCGAACCGGCGGAGGGAAGCGATTGTTGCACGCCGCTTTTTTCTTTTCGTAATTTCTTCCGCGACCTGCAATCCCCTCCGAACCATTTAGCGCCTGGCGTCGTATCGCTGTGCGCGAGGAGAACCCGATGATTAACTATTACCCTAAACCGGAACCGATGTCGTTCAATCGGCAACCCGCTGCGCCCGGCGGCAATGTCACCCAGATGCACTTCGCCCGCAAAGGCATCATCACCGATGAAATGCAATACGTCGCGAAATGCGAACGGCTCGATGCGGAAACCATCCGCGCCGAGGTCGCCCGCGGACGCATGATTATCCCCGCCAACGTCAATCACAAATCGCTGGAGCCAATGGCGATCGGCATCGCGTCGAGTTGTAAGATCAACGCCAACATCGGCAACTCGGCGGTCACCTCCGACCTCAGCGAAGAAGTCAAAAAGATGCAATGGGCTGTCAAACACGGCGCGGATACGGTGATGGATCTCTCCACCGGCGGCGACATCCCCGGCATTCGCCAGGCGATCATCGACGCCAGCCCGGTCCCCATCGGCACGGTGCCGACCTACGAAGCGCTGACCAAAGTGCGACAGATTGAAGAATTGACCGAAGAAATCCTGCTCGAAACCATCGAAGACCAGGCCAAGCAGGGCGTGGGTTATATGACCATCCATGCGGGGCTGCTCTTGCGCCATATTCCCAAGACGCTCAACCGCGTCACCGGAATCGTCAGCCGCGGCGGCTCGATCATGGCGCGTTGGATGATGCACCATCACCGCGAGAACCCCTACTACACCATCTATGACGAGATTTGCGAAATCTTCAAACGCTACGACGTTGCGTTTAGCATCGGCGACGGTTTGCGTCCCGGCTGCCTGGCCGACGCCAGCGATGAAGCCCAGTTCGCCGAACTCGAAACCATGGGCGAACTCACACGCCGCGCCTGGGAGTATGACGTGCAGGTGATGTGCGAAGGCCCCGGTCACGTCCCCATGGACCAGATCGAGATGAACGTCAAAAAGCAGATGGAAATTTGCGACGAAGCGCCGTTCTACGTCCTCGGCCCATTGGTGACCGACGTGGCGCCGGGCTACGACCACATCACCTCCGCGATTGGCGCCGCGATGGCGGGGCAGGCGGGCGTCGCCATGCTGTGTTATGTCACGCCGAAGGAACACCTCGGCTTGCCCAACATGGAAGACGTCAAGCAAGGCTGCATCGCCTACAAGATCGCCGCCCACGCCGCCGACGTAGCCCGCAAGCGTCCCGGCGCGCGCGATTGGGACGATGCGCTCTCCCGCGCCCGCTATGCGTTTAATTGGGAGCAGCAGTTTGAATTGTCGCTCGACCCCGACACCGCCCGCGCTTATCACGACGAGACCCTGCCGGATGAGAGTTATAAAGAGGCGGCGTTTTGTTCGATGTGCGGGCCGAAGTTCTGCGCCTACAACATCTCGCAGCACACCTTGCAGCAGAACGTGCGCGACCTGCGCGACAAACTCAAAAGCGAAGGCAAAATCGACGACAAAATGGTCTTGCCGAAATAGTAAGTAACGACTCTACTTGTATGTAAGGTGGGGGTTGTTTGATACGCGTTTATTTACCGTAATGCTCTCAACCCCCTCTGTGTCTCCCCCATCTTGGGGGAGAGGTTTCTACTGTGCGGGAGGCAGGTCTCGCTTTTAATTTATGAGATTGCTTTGGTCGCTAACGCTTCCTCG
The DNA here is from genome assembly GCA_030765645.1 of Candidatus Hinthialibacter antarcticus. NCBI lineage: Bacteria > Candidatus Hinthialibacterota > Candidatus Hinthialibacteria > Candidatus Hinthialibacterales > Candidatus Hinthialibacteraceae > Candidatus Hinthialibacter > Candidatus Hinthialibacter antarcticus. The sequence continues at coordinate 93,353 of JAVCCE010000004.1, forward strand.
CAATGACACTGCCGCAGGGTAGGGCTCGCGGCGCGAAGCGAAGCAGCCCACCCCTTTTCTCTTAAACCTCGCCGACGCCGAAGACGGCGCAACCGACGGCAAATTTAGCGGGGTGGTTGTGTGAGGCCGGGGAATAAGTAATGTTAATTGTGAGGTGAAGTTTTATAAAATTATTGTTGCAATTTACTCTTCGATGGTTTATCTTGAAGGCGTCTTCGTGTTTTCAAAATCTACGATGGAGCCACAATAATGGATTTCCGCATAATTATTCCCAATATTTCAACTCTCAGTGATAAAAAACGAATCGCCAGCCAATATGTAATCGACTACAAAAACCTTGATGAAGAAGCGCTTAATGACGCGTTGATTAAAACGGCTCCTCAATATTACAATGAGGAAAATGTAAAAAAATCCTTATCTGATTTACTGTTTCATTCAGATAGAAATATACGAATTCTTCATCATATTATTCTAAAAACCGTTTTGTTAAATCAAGATGATTTTTTAATGCCGCAGAAAGATTTAGACCAATCAGTAATTGATTTTGAGCAAGAAATTGTTAATGCCTCAAATGAAGACCTCCAATACAAGAATAAAGAGAAAAATCAACATATTGAGTTGTTCAAGTTTTTGCTTGAAACGGCATGGGAGCGCGACGACGATATCACGCCAGATGAAAAGAATTTGATTGAAAAATTGAAAAGCAAATTGCAAATTACAGATAGAGAATACCATATTTTGGAAGCAACAATTGGACGGTTTCCAAAAGATAAAAACGAAATACATTTGCACGATGATATTCGAAAGTGCAGGTTAGAACTTCAAAGCTGTGGATTACTTATGTGTTTTAGGACTCCCGATAAAATTGAATATGATGTTCTTCCAAGGGAAGTTGCATCGGCAATTAGAAACGTTTGGAATATTGAATTAAAAGATCATGGCTACAAAGCATTAGTTAATTATAAAGCTGTTCGTAATAAACAATACATAATGGATATGCTTGAGAAAAATGGTGTTTATTGCGAAAAATATTCGACGGTAGAAGAATTGCAAAACTTGGTAGTGACTCACATTGCGCCAAGCATATTGCTTGGGGGCTTTTCGTCACGCGATGGCCTTGATGTATCTGTGTTATCTAAATGGTGTCGCGAACTTTCCTTAGCTTGTTCAGGTCAAAAAACGGAATTAATAAAACGAATAATTGAATATTATGACCAATTGAAAGAAACAAGTTCTCTCGTGGGGCCAGATGGCGACGAACGAGAATTGTTGTTTTCATTTTTTGAAGAACTATCAAAACGCGACTTAGAAGAACTACGAAAACAAGGTGTTATTTCAAAAGACATCGAATGTGAACGACATTTTGAGCGAGCAACTTATTATATCTTTGAAAGATATCTTGACCATAAACCACAGCAGCTTTCGGGTACAGAACATGCAGACGGAATTCTTGCATATAAAGATCGGTTGATCCTTTGGGATAACAAGTCAAAAGAACAGCCTGTCAACTTGAAGGATCACGTCAAGCAGTTTGATCGATATATACAATCTTCACAAAAGCGGATAGCCGCTTTTATCGTAATTGGCCCCGATTTCACAGAAGAATCGAGTCGCGAAGCGATGAAGTATAGCATCTCAAATGATGTTCCAATTGGTTTGCTTAAAGCGTCTGATTTAAAGAATGTTGCATTACAATTTAAAAAGAATGGTATGAACGAACCATTCCCATTAGGTAATTTTATTCAAACGGGGCTAATAAATATAGAAAAGTTTGTATTTTAGCCGCGGTAGCGACTGTCTTGGTTGTCAAGTTGTTTTTTCTGGTGAAAGTGGTTTGGCGATGACATTGAGGATACATAGAAGTTTTCGCATTGCAGCAATGAGAGCGGTCATTTTGGCTTTTCCGTTCGCAA
>JAVCCE010000005.1 GCA_030765645.1 Candidatus Hinthialibacter antarcticus
CAATACCTGCAAACTTAATCATCCCACGGTTATTGCTGATTTCCACCGATGAATTTCGGTGGCCCCATTGAAGCATGTTAGAAATACCTTATGCGACTATTATATGGTTTACATTTCCACCGATGAATTTCGGTGGCCCCATTGAAGCACGGGTTTACATTATCGGATATTAGTAAGACAACGGCGATTTCCACCGATGAATTTCGGTGGCCCCATTGAAGCGCCTATACTCAATTCCGTTAGAGGATAACTATCTAACATTTCCACCGATGAATTTCGGTGGCCCCATTGAAGCGTCGGCTTGTCCGTTTGTCATACGGCGGGTTGCTTTATTTATTTCCACCGATGAATTTCGGTGGCCCCATTGAAGCTTGATGAAATGGAAAAACGCGGTATGAGTCGGGAAGACATTTCCACCGATGAATTTCGGTGGCCCCATTGAAGCTCTCGGAAAAGCAGCGGAGAAGACAGCGATAACAATCGATTTCCACCGATGAATTTCGGTGGCCCCATTGAAGCGCCCGTAAGATACAATTGTGCGCTCTTTGGTCATCGAATTTCCACCGATGAATTTCGGTGGCCCCATTGAAGCCAATCGAGACGAATTCAGATCGCCAGACTCATCCGATATTTCCACCGATGAATTTCGGTGGCCCCATTGAAGCACTGTCTAGCGTCAATGTTTTTTTAACTCCGGCAAAGTGATTTCCACCGATGAATTTCGGTGGCCCCATTGAAGCGAGCAGAACCCGTCAGCGGTCGAGGTCGGGACGATTGCATTTCCACCGATGAATTTCGGTGGCCCCATTGAAGCAGGAACCTTCCGCAACGCGCCGTCGTGCGTCTGCCAAATTTCCACCGATGAATTTCGGTGGCCCCATTGAAGCAATCAATCCCCTCTCCCCTTGGGAGAGGGTTAGGGTGAATTTCCACCGATGAATTTCGGTGGCCCCATTGAAGCAGCCCCACGTTCACCGCTGTCTTCCAGCCCGAATCAACAAATTTCCACCGATGAATTTCGGTGGCCCCATTGAAGCATCCTCGGAATGATAGAAAACGCCCAACAAAAACCGAATTTCCACCGATGAATTTCGGTGGCCCCATTGAAGCAATCGAAAGTCACAAGCCAAACAACGGCGATACCGTACCATTTCCACCGATGAATTTCGGTGGCCCCATTGAAGCTATACAGCGGTCAGTCGGTTACACGCTGACCGGGCATTTCCACCGATGAATTTCGGTGGCCCCATTGAAGCCAACCCGCCGTCATCCAATACAAAACGCAGCGTTCCTATTTCCACCGATGAATTTCGGTGGCCCCATTGAAGCAAGTTTTCAACCGCCAACATCTCATCGAGTTGTTGGAATTTCCACCGATGAATTTCGGTGGCCCCATTGAAGCAACCCAAGGATAAAAAGCGTAACAAAAAACCACTTAAAATTTCCACCGATGAATTTCGGTGGCCCCATTGAAGCTTGGGTTCGTCGCCGGGCGCGGACCGGGAACGGGCATTTCCACCGATGAATTTCGGTGGCCCCATTGAAGCAGATACTTAACAACCAATTCTATATATTCCACTTTGCCGGATTTCCACCGATGAATTTCGGTGGCCCCATTGAAGCAAACGGTTTAAGCGCGGGGAAAAACGGAACCCTCACCCATTTCCACCCATGAATTTCGGTGGCCCCATTGAAGCTAAAACTCCCGCTCCATCAAATACCCGGTTTGCGAAATTTCCACCGATGAATTTCGGTGGCCCCATTGAAGCACCTCTTGTATTCGGCTGGGACGCCGCCGCCCTTGCGATTTCCACCGATGAATTTCGGTGGCCCCATTGAAGCCCAGAGCGCATTGATTGGATCGACGTAATCGCCTGCGGGGATTTCCACCGATGAATTTCGGTGGCCCCATTGAAGCGATTGTGAAACAACACAGCATAAATTATATCCTAATTATTTCCACCGATGAATTTCGGTGGCCCCATTGAAGCAGCGGGCAAGGCGTCAAGGATCACAGTTTTTTGATCATTTCCACCGATGAATTTCGGTGGCCCCATTAGACATAATTTTGTCAGAGCTATGCTTGGCTCAGTTCACATTATGCACGCGGTGCGGCTCGTCCGTGTCCGGTGGAGTTTGTGATTGGGCGCCTTTTTCCTCAAGCCCGATAATCTCTGGCGCTTTTGTGCGAAAGTATTCCAGCCATTGCTTTATAATCGCATCTGGCAGGCTGTGATGTTTCGCACCGTATTCTTCGATGGTCTTGCCCCAATAGAAGCTGATCCATCCATCGGCGATCTTTCTCGATCCGTCAATAAACATGTTCATCTCGTCTATACCACATTTCAGTGGAAACATCTCCTCGATAACCAGAGGTTTGCCGATATCATAGACCTCAAGCGCCTTGAGCGCCTTGTCGACTTCGTTTTTCCCGGGATAGAAGTGGACGCTGACGAAATCTAATTTGTCGCTTACTTCTTTTGAGTAAAAGAGCGGTTTGGCATTTGGCCAAGTGTGAGCCCAGGGGATTACTCCAACGGTAATCAGATGATGATTATCGTGCTGCCGGATTGCCGCGACGAGCTTGTTGACCCAGGCCTTGGCAACTTGTTCTCTCTGGCGTCCGGCGAGATCAAGTGTAATACGCTGGACAAAGTGCTTGCCCCCTAACTCTCCAGCCAACCACTCCGGTTCCGTCTTTTTCCCGCCCGCAAGGATCGGTTCATTCATAAGGTCGTAACAGAAGACCGCCGGGCTTTGAGCACAAGTCTTTGCGACCGCCTCCCAGAATAGGGCTTGAACGTCCCAGCGCTCGGCCTCGTTCATCGAGTCATACCACTGAGGAACGTCTTTCTTGTGGTAGCACCCAAGCCCTGTGATATCGAGGTAGAGTCCGGTTTTCTCGGCCAGATCCACAAGGCGCGCTAGTTGCCTGAGTTCCAATTCGTTTGGTGTATCCGGCGCCTCCATAAATTTCGCTGTTTGCAGGTGAATCCGCACAACATTAGCGCCGAGGGCTTTGATCTCATTGAAGTCTTCAACAACAGTCGACCATTCTTCGTTCCAGTAATCTTCTATGAGGCGTCCTGAGTCGTCATGGTCGTAGTTGACTCCCCAGATAACGAACCTGGTTCCCGATTCAGAACGGATAAATTGAGTTCCGTCCTCACTGAGGTGAATCAATTCTATGTCTGATTGGATGCTCTTTGAGTTTGTATTGGAGTAACTGGATGGGAGTAAAGATATCGCCGCTATCAGAAGGATTACATACACTATTGTGTGCGATGGTTCTTTTTTCGAAATCATTCTTAATTCTTCCGCACCCAACATCAATTAAATGGACCTGTATAAGATGAGGGCATCTTTTTTTTCTGTCCGTATAAAACCCCTTTGGGAAACTCCTCAAATCCGTAATAAGTCTTCATCTCCCGGATGAGCGCTTAAATAATCGCGCCTGGAGGGATTTGAACCCCCGGCACCATGAACCGGAATCATGTGCTCTATCCGCTGAGCTACAGGCGCATTGAAGTTGCCGTAGGTATCCTACAAAGTTCACGCCGAAAATCCAGACGCAGAGCCACTCTTTTAACTTAACGATTGTGTCATCGCGAGCGCAACGAAGCGACCTGCCTTCGGCAGGCAGGCTTCTCGCTATGACAAACACGGGATCGGATTATGCGTTTTATATCGTTGCTTTCATTTGCTCGGGTTCATCGAAGAACAGATACTTGCGCCAAACCTCGCGGCGTTCGCCGATAAGACGAACGAGGTGCAAGAAAGTCGGCAGGGTCGGCTTGCGGGGGCGATGAATCAATTTCATGCCGATATGGTCGAGCAGGTGGTTGCCTTTTTTGTGGTTGCATTTCTTACAGGCGGTCACGACGTTGTTCCATGAATCCACACCACCGCGCGAGACGGGGATGACGTGGTCGAGCGTAAGCTCGTCGGCTTTGAAGACGGTATTGCAATACTGGCAACGAAAGCCGTCGCGCAACATGATATTTTTTCGGCAGAAGGGAATCGGTCGGTAGGGAAGCCTGACGTAGCGGCGCAGGCGAATGACTTCGGGCAAGGGCACGTTGAGGCTGGCGGAGCGTACGCATTTCTCGGCCTTTTCGATCATATCGGCTTTTTCCGCCAGAAGCATCATCAGCGCACGGCGGGCGTTGCAGATATTAATCGCTTCGTAACTCGAATTCAGAACGAGCACCCGGTGTTGATGCAGCATCACCAAACTCGCTTCGATACGCTGCCGGGGTCTTACGGCGAATCGGTCCAGTAGTGCAAATGTTGGTCCGCCGAGAGAAGCCGGAACCCATGCGTTTGATAAAAGCGGATCGCTTTCACGTTTTCCGCCATGGTCCGTAATTCAATCCGGTTAACTTTGCCTTGAAACCATTCTAGCGCGGCGCCCAATAAGAGCGAACCGAGCCCTTTGCCCTGAAAGCGGCTGTCCACCACGATGAAGTCAATGACGCCGATACTCAAGTTGATATATGAAAGTAACGCATTGTTAGACAGCAATGAGCAAAATCCGGCGATTTCACCATCTTGCTCAATCACGATGACGGCGTCCGCCATGCCTTCGGCGCTTTTTTGCGTCCAGATCGCAAAAAGTTCTTGCGTCTTTGCTTGAGGAAACTTCGCCTCATGAAAGAAATGGCTGTAGGCGTGATCGCTTCCTCCAATTCGCTTGAGCGCGTCAACGTCTTGCGGCCCGGCGTTGCGAATTTGAAAATTATCATATTGCCGCTCGTGTAACCTGTCAATTTGATTTTTTAATTCTTGATCGCGCAATACCATGCGGACCGACGTCCCCACCGGGCGGAAGCCCTGTTCGCAAAGCGCGTATGTGATGTTCGATTCATCGGCGTCGACGCGGGTGGTGTAGACGGCGCGTTCAGGTATTTGCATTTTCTGTTGGAGCGCTTGGGCAATTTTTGAGACAACGCCGTAGTCGTTCGTAAACCAGAATCCTGGTTGGATTTTGTAGTAGGGAACTCCGTAGTGATTGGTATGAAATGCGGATTGCTGGATTCCGATTATCGCCGCCAAACGGTCTCCATCGAATACGACTTCGAAGGTTGCTTTATTTTCTTCGATAGAACGAACCAATCGGTCGCGGTGAAAATCAGTGACGCCCGGTTCCGCCAGATAATCGACAAACCGCCGCCGCCGATCTTCGCGCATGGCATCGAAGGCGTCTTGGATCAATGGAATATGTTCTGGCTTTGCTGCTTCAAATTTCATGGGAACAGAACTCGGTAATCAACGTGTTATTTTAATTCCGGGTAGGGTGGGCTCGCGAAGCAGCCCACCACTCGATTTCTATATCCATCATACTAAACAGCCGTTCCACCCGAAAGTGACCGGATTATACTTGGGTGTGAATAAATACCATTTGGAGTATCACATCAAGAAATGTTAAGAACCTTTCGCAATCTCTTTTTTCGTCCGAAACCAAAGCAAACATCTATTGCGAAGCCGCCTTCAATCAACGAGAGCGACCGCGCGTTTATTGAAGCCATCCCCAAGGTCGAAATTCACTTGCATTTTGAAGGCGCCATCCATGCGCAAACGATTTTAAAACTGGCGAAAAAACAGAACGTCGAAGAAATCCGCACATTTGCTGATGCGCAATGGGCGTTGTATTTTCAAAACCCGCATGAATTTTTTCAAAAATTTTTATTCATTTCCGGTTTGCTTCGTTCGCCGGATGATTTTCGCCTCGCCGCGTATGACTTGGGCGCCTATCTCGATCAACAAAACATCCGCTATGTTGAACTGACCTTTGCGCCGCATAAATTCATGATGGCGGGCATGGAATACGCTTCGATTATGAATGCGATTGATGAGGGGTTGCGAGAAGCCCCCGGTTCAGAAAAACGCAGTCACCGCTTCGTGATTGACATTGTGCGCGACCTCGGGCCCGAAGCGGGGATGCGAGTGATTAAAACTGTCGAAGAAAATCCAAATCCGCTTGTGGTTGGCGTCGGTCTGGGCGGAGGAGAAAACTACCCGCCCGAACAATCGAAAGAAGTGTTTGAATACGCTGCTGGTTTGGGGCTGAGAAAGACCGCCCATGCTGGCGAGGGGCTTGGCGCGAATTCGATCTGGCGTACGTTGGAATCGCTTAAACCCGAGCGTCTCGATCACGGCGTACGCGCCCATGAGGATGAAAAGTTAGTCGCCTATCTCGCGGAAAATAAAATCCCGTTGAATTTATGTTTGACCAGCAATGTCATGCTAGGCGTCGTTACGAATATTGAAAATCACCCCTTCAAACAATACGATCAACGCGGCATTCCAGTAAATCTTAGCACGGACGATCCGCCGTTTTTCCGTACCACGCTTAATGACGAATTTGCCAACCTGGTGCAATATCATGGATACAAGACAAACGAGTTTCCACGTTTAATTCAAAACGCGTTACAAGCATCTTTCTTAGATGATGATTCAAAACAAAAACTCAGCGCTGAGATAACCCGCGAGACCGATGCGCTGGCGCAGTCGCCTTCCACTGTTTCGGAACCCGCATCGGTTCGTTCGGGCCGGTAATCGTTCGCGTGTTATATTCCAACAAGTATTCAAGATTCTCCGCCGTGAGCGGGTAACTCTTGTCGTCTCCGTATGGATAGCCGCCCATCTCCTTAAACGGCAATGGCTCGACGGTGACGCTGTGCGCAGTGCTGATGTCGGCGTCTTTCACCCAACCATGCAAGTGCAAAAAGTAAGTCAGGTTCGCGGCTTTTTGTTGATTGCTCGCGTCAAACGTCGCGGCAACCTCATCGCCCGGCGCCATGATAACGTAATGGTCGTCGAAATCGGTCAGCAATGAATGCACGTCGCCGAAGCGGGTGTAGTCGCCGACGTTGAAACTCCAACGCTGATTGTCATTGCGCTGACTATAGTCGTACCAATGCGGCCCGACGCCCGCGAGGTCATACATGCGCGAGTAGCCGCCAAAACGAAAGTCGGCGGAGGTCATCTCATGTGTGATGATCTTGAAGCCTTCTGTGATCGGCGCGGGATCAACCCAGATGCGGTCCCAATGCACCATCAGAGTCGAGACGATTCGGACCGTATGATCATTTGTTTTGAACAAGCCGCTCAAATCCAGCGGGACGGTCTTTAATTTGCCCGCAGGGAAGCCCATCGGATTTTTGACCGTTTCCCATTCGCCGCTTTCATTTTTGACTTGCAAGTAGGGCATGACAAAATCGAGCGATGGGTTCTGTTCCAACGAACGCGCCACGCTGGAATTGGGCCAGTCAACGTAGCCGGTCATAAATAATAGGACTGGCTGCGTTTCGTCAAAATCTCCCAAGTCGATCTCGAACCAGTATTCATGATCGACGCCTTCAAAGTGTGTGTCTAAATTAAATGGACGCGGATAACGGTTGTCATTTTCTTTCACTAAATCCGTTACGTCATTGCCGAAATTGTCCACCATGCGTGCGATGAGGCGCGCCTGTTTCGACATGCCGTAGAGTTTGAATTTAGGAAACGGCGGCAGAGTAAAACTCTCGTTGACATGAATCTCAATCGCGTCTGGATGCGAAGCGGACAGCAGTTCGAGGCGGTCCAGATAAGTGATCTCGCGCAGTTCTTCCGAAGCGCGAACGTGATATTCGCCGTCGAGTGGTTTCATCTGGTCGCCGCGTATGCGGATGTATTCCTCCGGGCGCGGCGGGAAGAATCCTCCGCCGACGTATAGGCCAAGCGGCCCAGTGGAAAGCGCATCGCTGATGAAGTCAAACTTCTCGCCGTCCCAGGTATAGATAAACGGACACGAACCCGCATAACCAGGCTTCTCCGAGACGTTCAAGATCGCAGGAGACGCGGCGGCGGTATGAATTTCATTTTGGAAAATGCCGTTGGGCCAGGTGATTCGCAGCACGTCGACTTGGTCGCGGTTGCCGACGCCGATATGCGTGACGGGTTCTTGAATTTCACGATAGGCGCGAAACAGGCCGTCTTTGATCTGAATCTTGGCGCCGTAACCGAATGAAGTGTTTTTCTCCCCATTCACTTTCACCAGAATGGATTTGTTGCTCTCTTTCAAATCATTTTCGTATGGAAGCAAATAACCGTCGTCATAGTTGACCAGCAAATCCAAATCGCCGTCCCAGTCGATGTCAGCGGGGATGGCTGAATGGACGCTTTGATTGGTGCGTTGGTTTGTGAAAATAGATTTAGTCAAAATGGAATTTTGGGGCGAGTGTATAATGGTAAGCGCCGCGCGGTCATTGCCTTTTCGTTCATGCAACACATCAAGAAGCCCATCGTTATTAAAATCACACACAGACAACGGGCTGTATCCAGGCGTTTCAATTAACGGAATTTCAATTTCACCCTCTTGATTGACACGAAATAGCTGCTCATTCATCCAAGCATTGAAAACAACCAGTTGCTTTGAATTATTTGATTCAAAACTAAAGCATCGAATATAGGGCGTCGTATCGAGATTGGAAACTAGCGGCTTGTCTTCAACTAATTTAAAGCGCACTTCTCTTAGATTATCAAAGACGCGTACGTTTCCATCTGATGTGAGCTGAAAGATATCCAAATCGTTATCGAAATCATAATCAGAGGTAGTAATTGAATAGCTGTTTCCTAATTGCAATCCATCAATGGTTTCTGTCACATTTTTAAATGAACCGTCGCTGTTGTTTTGAAGAATTAAGTCGCCTTCGTTTGGCCTTGCGAGAAAAAGATCAAGGTCGCCTTCGTGGTCAAAGTCTGTCCAACAGGCGTCATTTACGCCGTCCGTTTCAGCAGTGAAAAGGTTATCCAATAAATCGTATCCGCTTCCATTGTTCTTAAACAAAACGACTTTATCTGGCGAGATGAAAAGCAGATCAAGTTGTTTGTCGTTATCAAAATCAGCGGGATAGCATTTGTCGTACGCAACTTCGCCAATCAGTTTCTGTGAGATGATTTCTGCATTCTTGTCTATGCGAACGATATGAGTTTTCTCTTCGCTGGTGATGACGAGATCAGTCTGTTTGGCTTCGAGGTCAGGCAATGACGCCAATACGCGAGTAGAGGAAACGTCTAGTTTTTTCTTCAATGCGTTTGACCAGTCAGTGTTGATTGTAAACTCTGAGGATGTCTTACTGCTGGTTGGTGTTTCTGATGGTTGCTTTGTGATTTCATATTCCAGCGGGCCGAAGAATATACCTTCATCAACGGCGTCGGGAGGGCGCTGCGCTTCGTTTTTTTTGTATTCCTGAAATTGCTTTTGTAACTCGCGGCTGCGGTCGCGTTGACCGTTACGCGCAGCAAACAGCATGAGTTGATAAATTGCGCTGGTATGCGCCGGGTCGAGTGTAAGCGTCTTCTCAAACCAGGGGATGGCTTCCTGATTGCGGCCCAGATTCACCAGCGATAAGCCGAGGTTATAAAACAACGCCGCATCTTCTGCGTTATTCTTTGCAATCTCCTCAAAGCAGGGCAGAGCGTCTTTGAAGTTGCCCTGTGTTTTATAAATGAGTCCCAGGTTGTAGCGAGCGACGGTGTTATCGGGTTCGAGTTCAAGAGCGCGCTTAAGGGAGATGATTCCATCATCAAAGCGTTCGGCGTGGTAATAAGACTTGCCCAGGTTCGCGGCGTCTTTGGCGGAATCCGGCGCGAGTTTGACGGCTTGTTCAAAATATTCAACGGCGTTTGGAAAGTCGTCTTCTTCCATGTAGGCGAGGCCCAATGCGCGAGATCGTTCTAAGGTTTCATCTTGTTGACAGACGCCGGACACGGCAACAAAAATTAGGAGTACAATTCCCCAGATTACGCTTTTCATCACAATGGCTCCCTCAGGTATGGTATGATCCAATATTAGAATCATACCTAGGCGGCTGTATAGTCGATGCGGGTCTGTTGTAAGATTTGTGGTTTGAAGTAAAATCCATTCCCATTCCAATTTGAGTATACAAAAACTAATGGACCCATCAGTCGCTGAAAAGAACGAAGAATTCGCCCAAACCGGAAAATCTGTTGATGGTTTGATTGACGTCCCGATCCAGATTGATGATGACATCCATCAAATGATTCAAAATGCGCTTCGCGAAGACATCCGCGACGGCGACGTAACCACGATGGCTACCATCGAAGAAGAAAAACCCGGATCGGCGCGTGTGGTCGTAAAACAAATGGGGATTCTCTGCGGGGCGCCCATCTTTCAAGAAGTCTTTCGTTTTGTCGATCCACGGGTTGAAGTCAACGCCTGGGCGCGCGAAGGCCAGACGATCACGCCTGGACGCACCATCTTTACCATCGACGGCCCGATTCAATCAATATTGATGGGTGAACGGGTCGCGCTGAATTACTTGTCATATCTCTCCGGCATCTCTACAACTACATCGGAATTTGTCAAATCAGTGCGTCATACCAAAGCGCGGATATTAGACACGCGAAAAACAGTGCCGCTATTGCGCCGTCTGGAAAAATACGCAGTACGCGTTGGCCGCGGCTTAAATCACCGTATTGGTTTGTTCGATATGGTGTTGATTAAAGACAACCACATCGACAGTTGCGGTTCGATTCAGGGCGCGGTGAATGCCGCCAAACAAAAATGGGGCAACCGGTTCGCGATTGAAGTCGAAACGCGCAACCTGAAAGAAGTGCAAGAAGCCATCGACGTCGGCGTCGACCGCATTATGCTCGACAATATGGACATCGAAACCATGACCGAAGCGGTCGAACTCATCGCCGGTCGCGCTGAAACCGAAGCCTCCGGCGGCATTAATCTCAGCACGGTGTCTTTTGTTGCCGAAACCGGCGTTGATTATATATCCGTTGGATCGCTCACCCACTCAGCGAAGTGGTTAGACTTCTCCTTATTGCTAGATCGTTCGCGCACGGAAGCCAAACAGGGCGGCTAAGAATATATATATGCAACAGATTCAATGAAAAAATGCAAAATGATCCTCCACCTGCCCAATGAACGGTAAAACGGATTCTTCAATATATGTTTTGTTGAGATAGCAACTTGTGTATAATCCTGGTTAAATTAACCGAGATTGATTGTGGATGGGTTGATTTAAACTCAAAAATTGAGAAACATGTCTACTATTAGGTTGCTTTTGACTTGCAGCGAGGTTTTTCATAAGTGTTACTGATTGTAATTTATTGGTTATTAAGCGTAGATTTGACTAGAATTTATTTTAGTTTCGATCTAAGATAATCAAATCTCGCGCGCTGAGTCGCGCTAAGCAACCTTTGATTCTATTCGCAACAAGGAGCACGATCAAAATGAGCAATACAGAAAGCATCATAAGCGTACATGCGCGAGAAATTTTGGACTCACGCGGCAACCCAACAGTTGAAGTTGATGTCGAACTCGAATGCGGAGTCGTAGGCCGCGCCGCTGTGCCCTCCGGCGCCTCAACAGGCATCCACGAAGCCCTGGAAATGCGCGACAAAGTGAAAGACCGCTATGTTGGTAAGGGCGTCCAAAAAGCAATCAAAAATGTAAACGAAAAAATTGCTCCTGCTTTGGCGGGCATGGATGTGCTCTCCCAGCGCGATGTTGACGGCAAAATGTTGGACTTGGATGGCACCAAAAATAAATCCAAACTCGGCGCCAACGCAATTTTAGGCGTCTCTTTGGCGACTGCCCGCGCCGCTGCGAATTTATTGGGCGTTCCTCTTTACCGTTACTTGGGCGGCGCCAACGCTCACATGCTTCCCGTGCCGATGATGAATATCCTCAATGGCGGCGAACATGCTGACAACAACCTCGATATCCAAGAGTGCATGATTATCCCTCACGGCGCAGAAACCTTTTCTGAAGCTTTACGTATGGGCGCCGAAGTTTTTCATACATTGAAAAAAGTTCTCGCCGACGAAGGCAAAAACACTGCGGTCGGCGATGAAGGCGGTTTTGCACCTGATGTGAAATCCAATGAAGAAGGTCTTTCCGTCATTATCAAGGCGATTGAGAAGGCCGGTTACAAACCTGGAGAACAAATTTCGCTCGCGCTAGATGTTGCCTCAGCGGAATTTTACGATAAGAAAAAGAAAAAATACATTTTGGGCGCCGAGAAGGACCCCGAAAAATCCGCTGCTGATTTGGTTGATTTTTATGCGGCGCTAGTCAAAAAATATCCTGTCATCTCAATTGAAGACGGCATGGACCAGGATGACTGGAAGGGTTGGGCGCTTCTCACCGAAAAATTGGGCGACAAAATCCAGTTGGTCGGCGATGATTTGTTTGTTACGAACCGTGAACGCCTCGTGATGGGCATTGATGATAATATTGCTAACTCGATCTTGATTAAACTAAATCAAATCGGCTCATTGACCGAAACCTTAGATGTTATCGAAATTGCCAAGAAAGCCAAGTATACCAATGTGATTTCGCACCGTAGCGGCGAAACTGAAGATACAACCATTGCTGATCTCGCCGTTGCAACCAACGCGGGGCAGATTAAGACGGGGTCGCTTTGCCGTACAGACCGTGTTTGCAAATATAACCAATTGTTGCGAATCGAAGAAGAACTCGGCCAACGCAGTTATTACCCGGGTAAGTCGATCTTTAAGCGGTGAAAGTGTCATGCTTCAGTGGCTGAAAGCCTTTATTCATGACCCTGTTTCTTGGGGGCTGGCGGCAGCGCTTCTTTTTACATTGGCAGTCTGTGTGTCAACCTTGATTAATCGTTATGATCGTGTTGATGTCCTTAGGCTTAGGCTCTATCAACTCGAATACGACTTATCTGTTCTTAGTGTAGAAAAACAGCAGAAGACTCAGTGGCTGGGTCGCTTGGAGGGTGATCCGGCCTCCTGGGAGCAAGTCGCCAGAGAAAAGATGAATTATTTAGGTTCGGATGAGGTTTTAATCAATTTTACGCCTCAAAACGAACCAAGATAACGTCGCTTGTTTTTGATGACTACGTTTGTACTGAATGGCGGTTCTCAACTTAGGGTATTCCAAGAGGTTGTATAACTGCTTTTTGATAAAAAACTTAGAAATTTCCTTGACAAGACAAGAGGTATAGGTTAACGTAGCTTCGGCTTATAAGGCTTGTTCTATCAGATATAAAGCGATTGGCGCGGGGTGGAGCAGTGGTAGCTCGTCGGGCTCATAACCCGGAGGTCATGGGTTCGAATCCCATCCCCGCAATTATTGATAAATTTCGCGAGGCTTGGCGAAGAGCGCCGTTTTTAACTCGCGAATGGCAGAATCGTACATAGACGAAGCCAACTGTTTTGAGCAGACCGGGAGACGAACCGCGTGACCAAGAAAGAGATCATTGAACTTGTCGCGGAACGAACGAAGTTAAACAAGAACCTGACGAAGGCGATTGTTGAGTGCGTTCTTGATGTGTTTATCGAGATTTTGGCCAACGAAAAACGCATCGAAGTTCGTAACTTTGGCGTGTTTAAGGTAAAGCGGACTCCTGCTCGCGTTGGTCGTAATCCGGTAACAAAAGAAACGGCTGACGTGCCGGCCCGTAACATTGTGCAGTTCAAGGCAGGCAAGTACATGAAAGAATTGGTTGCGGATGGCAAGTCTGAAACGGAACTCTCAACGCCTGAAAGCGCACCGCAGCAGCAAACACTGTTATGAGCGAACAAGAAGCAAGCGCCCCGGAATGGGGCGATATTGGCGTATCGAACGAAGTCTTTGAAAATATAGCCGCAATCTGCGCCCGGAAAATATCAGGCGTAGCAGGAATTGAAAATACAGAAGGTCTAGTCGATAGCCTCTCAAAAGTTTGGGGGCGCGGAGACGGCGCAAAAGGCGTTAAGGTCTCCACCGACGAAGAAGAAGTCGCAATTGATTTGACCGTTCTTGTTGAAGAAGGCTACCCCATCCCTCAGGTGGCGGAGTCGGTGCAAAAAGAAGTGAAAAGTATGGTTGAGGATATGACAGGGCAATCGGTTCACAGCGTCAACATCCTCATCGCCGATTTACAAACTGCCGCAGCCGAAACAGAGTTAATACCGCCTCTGTAAGTTTGCTGGGAGTGAATGTGTAACAAACGGATATCGTAAACAAGTGAGTCATAATGACTTGCTTAAGATAGATTAAAAAACTGGAACCTTCGAGAACCGTCTAAACAGGGCGGCGCAGATAGAGGAGGATGCATGATGTTCAAATCGAAAGGGCTGTTGTCTTTGGTCAAAGCACTGGCTGTAATGCTTCTGGTCGTGGCCCTACCCACCGCCGCTTTGGCGCAAGACGCATCGCAGGCTCGTGTCAAAGTCAACAGTGGAGCAAGCGGCTTCGAGGATCTGCTATTGGTCAAAGACGGTGACGTAGTAACGGTCATTGGTTTGACGGAATCAGTGCCTCCTCAAAGCACAGTTTTAATCGAAGCAGGCGGACAATCGTTCACCAAAAACGCTTCGGTGTATGGTCAGTTTCCGATTCAAGATGCGACTCCGGTTGCGTTTGACACGGCGACGACCGGGCTTGTTGCTTCAATCACGGCAACGCGGTTAAATGGCTCCGTCATCAATGGGACGTTTTCACTTGACGTTGCGAATGAGCAAGTGTTGGCTGCTCTCGAAGCAAAGACGACGCCAGCAAACAAATTGTTGAACGTGGTAGCAGTCAATCCTGACAACCAAGCATTGGTGGGTCAGATACTGCTGTCTCAAGCGCGTCAGTCTCAAGGTGGCGTTGTCAGCATCGTTGATAAATTCGAAGGTATCCCTGGAAGCGTACCCAATTTCGCGCAGATCGAAATTTACCAAGGTGCGTTTAATGGGACTACGCCTCCTCCACCGGGACGTTTGATTCGGATTACGTTAAACGAAAACCTTCAAATTGATGGTAACGGTGATGCGATTGTCGATGGCAATGGCAATCCGGTGCTGGTAAGCAACGGTTCATTCTTCCCGTTCCTTACAGGTGACATTAATAGCGGTAATGTTGGAACCGGTTCGTTCAGCCCCGTCGTTAGTATGCGGATAACCAGTACGAAAAGTCCTGCTGCTTTCGCACCTTTCTGGGCGCAAGTTACCAATGATACCTCTGTTAGCATCAGCAATATTTCTGTAACCCAAAGCGTAAACGGCGAAAACTCCGCTGTTGTCAACGCCACTGTTGATCCTTACTCGCTCGTTACAGTTTATGCGCAAAATGACGCGACCGGTGCAGTTCTTGCCAGTGGTCGCGCAGCAGCAGACGGCACGATATCGGTCATCGTCCCTCCAGCCTTTATTGGTGGATTTCCGGTCTTGCAAGAAAATGTGTACTTGTTGGTGCAAGACCCATTTGCCAACCAGAGCGCAACCTTGCAAGAAGTGTTGATCGACGATGGAACAGATACTCCAACCATCTCGCAAGTTGCCTCCGTATTTCCTGGCGGGTTTTTGGTCAGTGGTTCGGCTGAAAGCCGCGCTCGCGTCCGTATCTGGGCGGTTGATTCAGTACCAACCGATGTGCCGGATACCGTTGCTTTAGGCAACCTACCTGCGAATGCCTTCTTCTTTACGGGTTTAAGAGCAGGCGCGGACGGTTCATTTTCAATCAAATTGCCTCCAGCAATCAGCCGTGTCGTTTACGTAAATGCGGTTGATGCGTATGGCAACGAAAGCGATTACCGTGTTGTTGACTTGCGAAATGTGGCTCCTGGCGATATTCCAGATATGGGCGGCCCATGGAGACTACAGGTTGATAGCATCACGAATAAATTGCCAGGCGGCGCAAGTTCTAACGATGTCGTCAACGGCTCACTCTTCATAGTCGCAGACGATGGTTCTGAATCTTTAACGGATGGAACCATTGATTTCATTATCAGCGGAGCAACTGTGACAGCAAACGTGATTGTGACAGCCTTCTTGAATGCTGACGCCAATCCCGAATCTCCTTTCCCATTCACCAATGAACTGTCGTCGGCACAGGCGGGTTCTGCTGGAACGTTTGCTATTAATGTTCCAAACTTTGACCCAATTGATGGCGAGTTTGTGCAGGAATTTTTCTTAGTCGCGCTTGCGGTTCTTCCTGACCAAACCGTTGCCGTCCTCGCTTTTGATCGAATCGTTGAATCCGACGGCTTTGATCGCACTGGCCCACGCATCGTTCTTGCGCCTATTGCTGATGATGTTGAATTGGTGCAGCGCGGTAAGGGCAGCGACGACATCATGAACATCCGTCGCATCTATGTTTCTAATTTGCCAGCAGACGCTCTTCCGTTCATTGTTGTGTTGGCGGACGAAAATGATGACCTCTCGATCGACGTACATGACCCAGGCTTAAGCATTGTCGATGTCAAACCACTGAACCAAGTTCTATACCAACAGTACCTGGGTGGCCTTATGGCTCCGCTTCCAGGCGCTAATGGGTTGAACTTAGGTGAAAACTACTGGAACCCGGCAGCGGGCGCTTCAGTTGGACGCTCTGTTGTCTTCATCAGTTTAGTTGACGCCTTTGGTAATTTCAGCAGCAACCCGATTGCTGTTGAACTTGATGTCGAAACGTCTGATCCTGATCTTTCAGTCATCACCGGTTCGGGCACAGTGGTTCAAGGCAACACAGGAGCAGTTGAAGAAAACGCTTATGTTACGTTGTATGAAAACGCTGACAAAAGCGGCGTGATTGCTTCAACGCAAGCAAATGGAATTGGAGCCTTCTACTTTGGCGGATTGCAACTGATGAAAAAGCAAGTCTATGTTGCAGTGACCGACGCCGCAGGCAACGACAGCAACGCAATTAAAGTCAAAATTGCCAATCCCGTTATGGAACCGCAGTTTGTGATTCTTGACGGTTTCGGCCTGATGCAAACTCCTGACGGCGCTTTCTCAAGTAACATTTCTACCAGCGATTCCGTTCGCGCAATGGCTGGCGTTGAAGACGTCACCGGCGCACAACTGGAAAGCGGAACGCCGCTGTATGTCTTAAATGACGATGGCGTCATTGTTAAGATTGGCTCGAATGGCGATGCGCCTCTCCCCAGTGAATCTTTCGAAGCGCCTGGTCGCTTCGCGCAAGACATTGAAGTTGTTTCCTACAGTCCATTTGCTGGATATGTCTTGATGGGTAATGGCGTAATTGTTCCCTTTGGTGATGTTCCGTTCCTCGGCGACATGGTTACTTTGGATCCACAAGGCACAAAACGCCTTCGTCTCCCGGGTTCACAAGTCATGTTTGATGATGCCAATGGAAACAATGAATATGACACCGAAGACGCAAACGGAAATGGACAACTGGATCAAATTTCGATTCCGAATCCTCCGTTCATCATCACAGAAGATATCAATGGTAATGGACAACTTGACCAAGAGGCCGTAATTGATCCGGCAAACTTGGGACAAGGGTTCTTCATCGACATCGCTCGTGATCTCGAACTGGTACAGAATCCAGACGGCACAGTCGTTGGCTACGTAGTTCTTGATGGAAACGGCGTGTTGTGGACATTTGGTTCTGGTTATGGCGAAGCGGTCATCAACGATATTACATTTACCAATGGCTTCTCGCCGGATGATATTTTCCGTGATCTAGAATTGATCGTCCAAACCGATGGCGATTCTACTCAGTTGGTTGACTTTGTAACCATGAATGGCTTTGGCCAAGTGTTTGGCGCTCCAGGCGGATTGTTAGGCGCAGGGCCTTCTGATGATGTTGAAAACCGGGGCAATCTGTCAGGGAAACTTGGCGCTCCAGGCTTTAACTTCGATATCGCCCGCGACTTACGCATCAGCCCCGCTGATGTGAATGGCGACGGTTCAGTCGATTGGAAAGACGGTTTCTACATTCTTGATGGTTATGGCGGAATTCATTCATTGGGCGGCGCTACAGCGATCACAGAGTCACCGTTCCTCGGTTGGGATATCGCGCGTGATTTGGAATTCGTAACACAATCATTGCGCTAGTACGTATTAAATAGAGTTGTTAAAGCGGGCAGGATTTTTCCTGCCCGCTTTTTTTATTATTTGTTGTTTACTAACTCTTTCTATGATGCTAATATCTTACAGTTAATGTAATTATTCTTTTCTATTGGGTTTGAGGGGCTTTGCGCGCAATGCGGTAAGCGGTTGTAAAAAGCGCTATCCCTCAGCAAAACAGATTTATATTATTCGCCTATAAAGAGCCGAAGTGCGCCTATTTACCTATTCATTTGGCTGATTGAGCGAGGGATATGAAAAACCGGTTATTGGTCTCGTTATCCGCCGCTTTTGGCGTAGCGATTTTATTGTTTATTGTCACCGTTATCTTTTTAATGGTGGTTCGTGAACAGCGCGTCCAAGACCTCGCCAGTCATTCATCTCACATTGCGCAGATGGTTGGCGAAAACTCCTCGATACGAACTTATATCCAAGACCAGCCTCAAGCCCCGACACTTGAAACCGTTGAAGAGGAACTTCTCAACCTAATTCAGGGTGATCCATTTATTGAAGAACTTTCCATTTTTGATCCATTTGGAAAAATGCAAACAAGAGTCGCTCGTACGAGAGAAGAACCGTCTCCCAATCCCGTCAGACGCGCATCTCCCTCCTTGCATGAAATCCTCACGACGGGCCAGCCGACATTAGAAGAAAGCGGTGAATACTTCATTCCGCTTGACTATCAGAATGACCGCTGGGGTGTGTTACGCGTTCGATGGCAGCCAGAAGCAACAGAGATGTATTTCAATCGTCTGAAGAACGGCGCTTATTACATGGTGATTGGTTTCTTTGTTTTTGTTGCGTTATTCGTGTTCTGGTTATTGCGAATTACGTACGAAAAAGAACACATGCGAATGGCGGCGGAACTTCGAATTGCTTCGTCTGGAAATTCGAACTATCAATTAGAACCCCAGTCCTATTCATCCATTATGGCGGAAATCAGCGCCTATATAAATCGCCTCCAGCGAGGCCATGAAGAAGCGCGTTCTAAGTCGCATGTTTTGGATGATGCATTGCGCCAGGCGGAGCGAGGCTGTGCGGATTCACGAAAATCGCTAGAAATACACTCTCAATCAATGGAATCAATGCGAAAAGAAATGCGGGAAGGGCTGAACACCATTCTTGAACTTTCTTGGAGCGCCGTTTTAATCATCGACCACAATTTCCGCCTTCATTATATTAACCCATCTGCTGAACGCTTGTTGCGTTTAGTTCAGC
The DNA here is from genome assembly GCA_030765645.1 of Candidatus Hinthialibacter antarcticus. NCBI lineage: Bacteria > Candidatus Hinthialibacterota > Candidatus Hinthialibacteria > Candidatus Hinthialibacterales > Candidatus Hinthialibacteraceae > Candidatus Hinthialibacter > Candidatus Hinthialibacter antarcticus. The sequence continues at coordinate 19,051 of JAVCCE010000005.1, forward strand.
GCGATAAAGAAGTAATTGATGATGAGCGCCTTCGCAGGTGCCTTTCGCCTCTAATTACGCAGTCAAAGGCGGAGCGTATTGACGATTTATGCGCTTGGCCTCAACCCGGGCTAGGCCGCTCGCTCTCCTGCCGTATACGTGCGGCCCAGCTGCCTGTCGTGGATTCGTTAAAGTTGTTCATCGTGTTGCTGCGAGAAGAAAGCGGCTATCCGTCAGCGTTGGATTCATCCTACTTCTCCGAGCGCGTATTGCGTGATTTGATTTCACCCCGTGGAACGAGGCTCCCGTGGATTGATTCACGGGACGCGCCGCTTGATGCTGATGTTGAGCGCCGCTTTAAGACCTGCCTACAGCGCATCGTCTTTTTCCATGATTTAGAACGCCGTAAAGTCGAGCCAATGGTGTCCGTCCGTTTTTCACGTTGGTTACGCGAACGTTTTTTAGCGGAAGATTTATTCTCAGAACATCTGAATTTGAATGTTCATGCGGCGGATGCTGATATTAGTCTTTGCATCCCAGAAAAATCGACAGCTGAGTTAATTGATTGTCTAATAATTTTGATTGGGCAATTGGCTGATTATGATAAACATAGTGAGAATAAGCCGATTGATATGTACGCGTCATCCGATTCGCAGGGGCAGCCGGTTTTAACGTTATCAATCATTTGCGGCTCAAGAAAACGCGCACAGTGGATGCAAGACGTCTTGGATGAACAATGCGACCTCTTGCAGGAAAGCGCCCTGGATGACTATACATTAGACCGCCTGGAACGGGATGTCTGTTATTGTATCTATCGTTGCGCTAAAGATATATTGCGCGTAAAAGTGGAGACGGTCTATTCCGAAAATAAGCATATTGCGAGCATACACGTGTTATTTCCACGGATTCAAGGCCAGCCCCGGGTTGAAGTTGATTCAACGACAGGCACAGCCGAAAGCGTCGACCAATTGATGCGAACCTATTTTCGTCCATCTTAATCTATAAATAAATAGCCGTCGCCATCATTTTTGATTGTCTCGCCGTTGCCCTAAGTGTAAGTTTTTCTTGGAAAAAGAAGAAATTGACTTGATTCATTTCAATGGTTGGGTTATAGTTTTTTTGACAATCATCCATTTTATATGCGCCTGAACAGGTTCCGATAAAGCATTCGTCGGGTATATGACGGACAGAGGCCGTGTTATGACTTCGACCAAAAAAGACATTGTCAAAGAAGTGGCTTCACGGACCGGGTTTGATATTTCGAGCGTCAAAAATATCGTTCAAACCATGTTCGACGCTATGTGCGTTGGTTTGGCTCGTGATGGAAATATCGAAATACGAAACTTTGGCATATTCAAAGTCAAAAGTACGCCAGCGCGTAAAGCGCGCAATCCAAAAACCAGTGAAATCATCACTGTCCCAGCGAAAAAGCACATCAGCTTTAAGCCAGGGCAAGAGATGAAAAAGAAAATTAACGACGAACCTGCTGAATCAACTGAATCTTAACTCGAAATTTTTAATTTGATGATTTGCCGAAGTTAGCCCTTATAGCCTCGGTACATTATTGAATTCTGGAAAGACCATGACAGAGCAACCGCAGATACCTGAGGCCATACAAAAATATGCTGATAGTATCCCGGCATTGCCTGACGTCATGGTTCGAGTCATTCAACTTACCCGCGACCACAATACCAGCGCAAAAGAGCTCACGCGAGCCATTAATCAAGACCCGGCCTTAACGGGTAATATCCTCAAACTTTGCAATTCAGCGTTTTACGGCTTGCCACGAGTGGTTGCTTCGCTTTCTCAAGCAATCATGTACCTTGGTTTCTACACGGTCCGTAATCTCGTATTAACATGCTCCATGCGCAACGTGTTTGAAGTCAATAACAAAATTTATGGGTATGAAGACAACGGTCTCTGGCGCCATTCGGTGGCTTGCGCCATTGTTTGTGAACTAATTTGTGAAAAATTACGCCCCGATATGCGTGACGCGGGTTTCACGGCGGCGTTGCTGCATGACATTGGTCAAATGATCATTGCTATGAGCATCAAAGACACCGCTGATTCGATCGTTGATTTAATGACGGAAAACAACCTGACCGACTGGCAGGCGGAACAAGAAGTCATTGGCATGTCACACGATGTTTTAGGGGGCATTGTTGCCGATAACTGGAACTACCCCGATGAATTGATCCATTCGATTCGCTTTCACCATAAGCCGTATGAATCGAAGTCGCCCTCTTTTTTGACCTCGGTCGTCCATTTGTCAGATAGTATCAGCCTTCAGTTGGGATATGGTCTTGAAGCAGAACAAATGAAGTTTGAGCCTCATCCGTCTGTTCTTCAGTCGCTTGCAATTAACGCGGAAGCTGTGGAAATATTCACAGAGCAAGCAAAATTGAAGATTGAAGAACGATCCAACCTCTTTATGGACGAAGCGTAGTCAATCTTCGTCGCAGAAACAACATTAACTCTACGTTCCTAATCTTAATCCATTCAGGTTGTTTCGGAATTTAAGTGCTTTATCACAAATTGAATTGCGTTTTTTGACGCTTTTTCGTAATTTCTTGATCATTCGCTGTATCAGGCATGGGTACAACTCTGCTCGCTTCAGTGCGGGCTTTCAAGCCCTTATGCACAGGCGCTCCCAGAGTCGCACCCATGCTTGATTGGTTTGTCAATTTTTGATATGCCGGAGCCCGTTTCGGAATCAAAGAAATGGCCATCCATCAAGGTAGGTACTCACTTCCCAGATGAACCCAATAAATACGTTTCACCAATTCTCATACATGCTTAATATTGTGTATATTGTATTCAACCTGTTGATTGCCGGTTGAATTTTTCTTATTCTAACAACACCTTAAGGAGAGAACCAAAATGAAATCATTGCGCCTAGCCTTGTTATTTGTAAGTATATTCTCATTTCTCATTTTGTCTTCATGCCAGACGGCGTCCATTAAACAAAATGCTTCCGGCGATCCGCTCATCGACGGCTATTTAAGTGTCGCGACAGCATCCGTCTCTGACGCCGTTGACCAAATCATCGGCAAGCGCGGTTACATGTCGCACCAAATTCGTCCATTGTCTCCCACAAAAATGTGTGGACGCGCAGTGACGGTCTTAGCGAAACCCTCAACCGAAAAACAGCCGCCCAGCATGGCGTTGGAATTGATTGACGAAGAACCGCCGGGAAAGGTGTTGGTCATCGTGATGGACGGGCCTGACGGCGCGGACGTAGCAGCGTTTGGCGGCATCATGTGCACGGGTTCGGTACAACGGCAGTTTGCGGGAGCGGTGCTCGACGGCGGCTGCCGCGATGTGTTAGAAATCGAAGCAATGGGCTTTCCCGTATTTACGAAAGGCATCGCCCCGACAAACTCGGTCGGTCGCTATATAAACGTCGGCAAGAATATCCCGGTAAAATGCGGCGGCGTAATGGTGGCGCCCGGCGACATCATCATTGGCGATTCGGACGGCGTAGTGGTGGTTCCCCAAAAACACGCGGCTGAAGTTTTGGCCCGCGCACAAGAGCTCGAGGCGAAAGAAGCCGTTACAACCAAAGCCGTAAAGAAACTGAAGTCGATCCGTAAGGCGGCAGAAAAAAATAACCGTATTTAATGAGGAGATTCTCTATGCAACGCCGCGACGCAATTCAAATTCTTTCATCCGCCGCACTCGCAAGCCAAACACTGATATCACTCGCCGATGACGCGCCGTTGCGTCTGGCCATCGTCGGGTTGGTGCATGGGCACGTCGGCGGTTTTTTACGGCAAGCCGTTGAGGACAAAGCAATTGAACTGGTCGGCGTGTTCGACCCGACCCAAGCGTTGCGGGAGCAATACGCTGGGCGCTATGGCTTTGATTCAAAGCATTTATTCGGCAACCTGGACGCCATGCTCGACCGGGCCAAACCCGAAGCGGTCGCGTTAATGACCAGCACCTTCGACCATACCGAAGTCGTCGAGAAATGCGCGGCGCGCGGCGTACACGTTATGATGGAGAAACCGCTTGCGGTCAACATCGAACACGGCGCCCGCATCGAACGCGCCGCCAAGCGCAATGGCATTCATGTTTTGGTGAATTATGAAACCACCTGGTACTCCAGCCATCATGCGCTTAAGGCAAAAGTGGAAGATGGCGCCATCGGCGAACTGCGCAAATTCGTCGTACGCGATGGGCACCCCGGCCCCAAAGAAATTGGTTGCTCGGACGAGTTTCTCAATTGGCTAACCGACCCGGTCTGGAACGGCGCCGGCGCGTTATATGACTTTGGTTGTTACGGCGCAAACTTGGCGACTTGGTTGCTGAACAATCAACGCCCCGTTTCAGTGACGGCCATCACTCAGCAGATCAAACCAAACGTCTACCCGAACGTCGACGACGAAGCGACGATCATTTTGGAATACCCCAAAGCGGTTGCAATCTTGCAAGCGTCATGGAACTGGCCGTATAACCGCAAAGATATGGACGTGTATGGAACCAATGGATCAATCAAAGCGCTGAACAACGATAACGCCCTGATTAAAATTGGGGGAGAAAAAGAAAATCCGTTAGCGACAAAAGCGCTTGCGGCGCCGCATCATAATCCTCTGGCGTATTTCAAAGCGGTCGTTCGCGGCGCCGTCAAACCGGGTGGGTTATCATCGCTGCAAAACAATTTGATCGTCAATGAAATTCTCGACGCAGCGCGCCGTTCGGCGAAAACAAGCGAGAAAGTATTGCTCGCGTAGGCCCGCACTGTAGCGAAGCGAGATGCGCCCAAGCCGTTATGGATTACACTTTAATTGGTTCAATCTTGAACGCTTCTCCTTTTACGCGAAGTTCAATTACCGTCGCGATGGGATCGCGTTTTCGCGCTCCCAACTCAATGCGCAGCGACTCGCCATCTTGTTGATGATTGAGAATGGGGCCATTCAACAGTTTGACCATCTCAGGCGCTTGAGGCAGAGGCGGCAGTTTGAGCGTTGCCCCCGTCTCACTCATAACGAATAAGTAAATCTTATTGCCTTTGCAAGTCGCGGCGCCCCACTCGCCCGGCATGTAGGGGCCGCCGCGGGTTTCGTAGATCGCGTCCTGATGCGCCTTGATCCATTCGCCCATTTTGCGCAGGCGTTCGACTTGGCGCGGTTCGATGCGACCGTCTGGCATCGGCCCGACGTTGAATAACAAGTTGCCGTCGCCGCCGATGGTTTGAATTAATGTATGCAGGCATTCTTTGAGCGATTTAATTTCGTCATCAGGCTTCCATGACCACTGTTTGCCGATGGTCATGCAGGTTTCCCAAGGCGTATCGCGATTGAATAGGCCAACCCGTTGCTCCGGCGTACCAAAGTCGCCCGCATATTGAACGCCGTCATTGATGGACATTCCCTCCATGCCTTTGCGCCCGGTGTCGACGCGGTTGTTAATCAACACGCTGGACTGCAACTCACGGCAGAAGTTATTTAACTCGACGCCGCGTTCATGCGTCCAAGGTTTTTCCCACTCGCCGTCAAACCAGAAAACCAAGTACGGCCCGTATTTTTCGATTTGTTCGCGCAATTGGTTTTGGTTGTATTCAACAAAACGGTCGAAATTCGGTTCGCCCCCTTCAGGCGTGTATCCCGCTTGCGCATGGTGCGAATAACCGTAGTCAGGGTTGCGCCAGTCGCAGATGGAAAAGTAGGGGCCAAAAGCGACGCCCTTTTGTTTGCAGGCGTCGGTCAATTCTTTCAAAACGTCGCGGCGAAACGGCGTCGACATGATGTCGTAATCCGTATAGGCCGAATCCCACAAACAAAAGCCGTCGTGATGGCGCGAGGTCAACACCACGTATTTCATGCCTGTATCTTGCGCGACGGAGACCCATTCATCGGCGTCAAACGATTCGGGATTAAAGCGCTTGTACAGTTGGTCATATTCCTGCCAGCGGGTTTTGGTTTCGTTGGTTTCACTGGCGCGGGACCAGCCGATTTCCTTGCCCGTCAGGCTCACCGGCCCCCAGTGAATGAACATGCCGAAGCGCATCTTGCGCCATTCGTCTAAACTTTCAGCGCTTGCAGGAAGAATTTTTGTTTGCGCTGCGTATGAATTTGCGCCGATGGTCAATGCGCCCATTGCGCCTGCGCCGAGTTGTAATGCGGTTCGCCGTTTCATTTGTTGCGATTCCTTCCCGTTAACAATCACGCTTCTTCGTAGGGCTTTGCCGTCTCATCGCCGTATTGCTTTTGCAAGCGATACAATTCATCTTTGAGATGATGTCCGATGACATTGTAATCTTTTTCGCCATAGACGCTGTTCATTTCACGTGGGTCTTTTTCTAAATCAAACAGTTCCCATTCGTCAATCAAATAATAATGAATCAACTTGTAGCGTTGCGTTCGGATGCCGTAATGGCGCTGCACCTGATGCTCCGCCGGAAACTCATGGTAATGATAATAAATCGCGTCGCGCCAATCGTCGGGCGTCTCGCCTTGCAGAATCGGTTTGATGCTGGCGCCTTGCATGTCTGCGGGTATGCTTGCGCCTGCGACATCCAAAAAGGTTTCGGCGAAATCTAGGTTTTGCACCAGGTCGCGGTTTACCGTCCCCCGGTCAATAACGCCAGGCCAACGCGCCACCAGCGGCATCCGCAGTGATTCTTCATACATCCAGCGCTTGTCAAACCAGCCGTGATCGCCCAAATAAAATCCCTGGTCGGAACTATAAATCACCAGCGTGTTCTCGGCCAATCCCGAATCGTCAAGGTAGTCCAAGACGCGGCCAATATTCTCGTCGACGGACGCGATACAGCGCAGGTAGTCTTTCATGTACCGCTGATATTTCCAGCGTACCAGGTCTTTGCCCTTTAGATTCATCTTCTCAAATAATTCATTTTTGGGGCCGTAAGCGGCGTTCCAGGCTTCGAGTTGTTCAGGCGTGAAATTGCGAGGCTGGGTAAATTTCAAATCGTTGGGCGTCAGGTGCCGCGCGACTTCCATTTCCTGGGTCTTAGCGGCGCTGGTGCGGTTTTCATAGTCGTCGAATAAATTGTCTGGTTCATAAAGATCAATGTCATCGTACTTATTTAAATATTTCGGGCCGGGCTGCCAGTTGCGGTGCGGCGCCTTGTGTTGAATCATCGCCATAAAGGGTTTGTCGGGATCACGCTGTTCTTGCATCCAATTCAAAGCGATGTCAGTGATGATGTCCGTTGTGTATCCAGTATGTTTTACTTGGCCTTGAGGCGTACGCATGGGCGGGTTGTAATACGGCCCCTGTCCAATCAAGACGTTCCAGAAGTCGAACCCCGTCGGCTCGGATTTCAAATGCCATTTTCCGATCATGGCGGTTTCGTACCCCGCCTGTTTTAGCAATTTGGGGAACGTCTGTTGGTCGCCGTCGAAGGCTTCCCGATTGGTCAATACGCCGTTCACAAAGCTGTGCTTTCCGGTTTGGATCACAGCGCGGCTGGGCGCGCAAATCGAGTTCGTACAAAAACAATTGTCGAAACGTACGCCTTCATTGGCGATGCGGTCGATGTTGGGCGTGTGATTAATCAGCGAACCATACGCACTGATCGCATGAGACGCATGATCGTCGGTAAATATGAAAACAATGTTTGGACGCTTCGCTGTATCCGCCGAAAACGCCTGCGGCGCGGCGAGCGAGGCGGCGCCGCATCCAAGTAATTTCATAAACTGATTGCGGTTCAATTGCGTATTCATTTAAAACAACCTCCATCGGGTCTATTCGGATCATTTCATAAAATTGAATTCAACATTGCATGTTGCTATAGAAAAAACTTATTTCATCCAAGTTAGATTATGATAGTCTAAAATCATGCCTGCACAACATAATGGCTCCACAACGTAATCAAGCATTTGCTAAATTCTGGCGCCATTGCAATCATGGTTCTACACTTCGATCACCAGCGAAGCATCAAGCCAAATACGACGCCGTGCTTCGTCCAGATTTGGTCCAGATCATAATAGGTATAGCCAACATAGGCGCCGAGTTGATCGCTAAAATAGTGTTGGGCGCGGATTTCAAAAAACGCCGTATCCACCGTCTGCAAGACAGGCCCCGCCGCAATCGCGATCACTTCTTCGCCGATCCCGCCGGACGCTTCGAGAAAACTATCGTCATTCAAATAATAGCGGGCGGTCAGTGCTGTGGTGTTGAGGACGTGATTGCCAGACGTGGTAAACGATTCCGCAACGCGCACATAAAACGGCCCGATGTATTTGCCGAAACCGACGCCGAAAATGTCAACATCATCAGTCGCAAAATTCATCCGCCGATAGTTCGCCGAGACTTCCCAGGTTTCATACAACGACTGAAATACTTCGATGCGAATATCCGTCTGCGGCAAGAAATCCACATCGCTGGCAATTTGAAATGAAAGGTTTCCGTAGGCGCCTTCCCATAAATCCAGATAGCCGTCGAACTTGAGCGCTTCGTCTTCCTGATGGTAGCGATGGTACCGGGTTCCCTGCAACGTGATCGAACCCTGGTCAAACTTACGTTGCACTTCGAGTGAATACTGATGCCAGTCTGAACGCGGCCCGCTCAGCGAATCAAAGGCGTAACGCAGCGCGGCCTGCCATTGGCGTTTTTCATCAATGCGATCAAGAATGGCCTGAACGTCATTCTCAGAAGCGCCGCGTTCTTTCGCAGAGAGCGCATCGGCTTTCGCCAGGTCTTCGTCTCCCATTGCGGCGTACGCTTTCGCTCTTGCGGACAGCGGTTCATACGCGTCAGGATTCAGCGCCGCCCATTTTGAATAGGCTTCGACGGCGGCCTCATATTGCTTCGACCATAAATAGACGTTGCCTAAGGCAGACCAAGCGTCGGCATATTCCGGGACGGCGTCTACGACTTGCACCAAGTCGGATTGCGCATCGCCGTAGCGTTTCATCCACCCATAGAGAATTCCGCGCAGCAACCTGACATCGTGGTTGTCGCTATTTTTGTCCAGCAACTGGCTATAGATAGATTCAGATTCATCATACTGACCCGATGCGGAAAATGCGCGCGCGAGACCAACTTGTGCGTCGTATAAATCCGGCTCCGCCTTAAGCGCACTTTGGTAGAGTTCAATTGCGGCTTGGTACGATTGCGCTTCCATCGCCTGTTTTGCTGATTGAAGTGAGTCAGTCGGTTGAGCGCAAATTACGATAAAGAATAATGTCGCAATCATTTCAGGCTTCCATTCAATGAGATTTCATTCATAAGATGATTTTCATCCAAATACGTTTGACAACAGCCAAACGCATACGCCAGCGGCAAGCGCCTGCACAACGCTACCGATGGAATGCAGTTTATATCCAGTCTTAGCGTCCATGCGTGAAAATTGCGTCACCACCCAAAAATAACTATCGTTCGCGTGAGAAACGCACATGGACCCCGCCCCAATGGCAACCACCGTCAATGCGATTTGGTTGGGCGTTGTGAACCCGAGCGAGTTCATCATCGAACTGAGTATTGTCGCTGTGGTGATGATTGCTACGGTTGAGGAGCCTTGGGCGGTCTTAATCGCAGCCGCTAAAACAAACGGCAGCCAGACCCCCAACTCCCACTGCGACAGCGGGCCGCTGACCGCATCAGCAACGCCGGAGTTTTGCAGCACTTTACCAAATGAACCGCCCGCGCCAGTAATCAAGATAATCATCGCAGCGTTATTCAATCCTTGCCCGATCCAGCTGTTGCTAACGCTCCATGCGCGGGTTAGCGTCATGGCGAGCGCGACGCCGATCATCAATGCGACCACCGGGCTTCCTAAAAAAATGAAGCCGTCGCGTACTGCGCCTGCGCCAAGCGGTTCGGTCGGATATTTTGCGATGGATTGCATGACGATCAATGCGATTGGAACCAAAATCGGCAGAATGGAATGAAGAGCAGACGGCGCCGATTGTACAATAGATAAAATTTCGTCTTCGCTATGTTCAGGGTCAGGGTCAATTGAAATCCGAGATGCAATGTTGACCGCAAACAACCACCCCGCCAGTAATGCAACCGCGCTGACCGGCAAACCAAATAGAATCACCAACCCTAAATCAGCGTTCAATAATCCCGCTGCAGCGATTGGCCCCGGCGTTGGAGGAACCATAGTATGCGTCGCGTAGAGGCCAAGCGCCAATGCGACGGAGCCAGCGGCGAGGCTCACGCCGCCGCGCTTGCACAACGCTTTATTTAGCGGCGATAGAATCACAAAGCCGGAGTCGCAAAAAACAGGGACGGAAACAACATAGCCAACCAGCCCCATCGCCAGCGGCGCATTGTTGCGTCCCGTGATTTTCAAAACGCTTTCAGCCAATGCGTAAGCGCCGCCGGATTTTTCCAGATAGACGCCGATGATGGTCCCCGCAGCGATCACGATGCCAATGTTGCCCAGGGTCCCGCCAAAACCGTTGTTGATTGACGCGACCACGTCCGCTGCAGGCATTCCAACGGCTAATCCATATCCAAATGCGGCCAAGAGCAGCGCGAGAAATGGATGCAACCGCAACCATGCCGTCGAGAGGATAATAAATAAGACGGCGCCAAGTAGTAGGTAAATTGCTGTCATTGTCCCCATCCAATATATCGTTCAGTATATCCGCATTATACAAAATTTTGGGTTCATCCGGTAAGTGAGTACTTGCATTGATGGATGGTCGTGATTTTGATTATGAAAACGTATCCCGGCGCATCAAAAATTGACAAACCAAATCAGGCATGGGTGCAACTCAGGAAGCGCCTGTGCATAAGGGCCTGAAAGCCCGCACTGAAGCGAGCAGAGCTGTACCCATACCACATGCAGCAAAATCTCAATTCAATTTATAAAATAAAGTATCCAATTTACGGAAGAACAAAATTTTGAGAATTGAGAGAGACGGCTATAATTCATCCTCAACTTGAATTGAATCTCACAAACAGAAAGCGCTTGTTATGAAACGACGATCTTTTATTCAATCTTCAGCCATCGCCGCATCTCCGTTTATACTGCCTGCCGCCATACGGTCCGCTGCGGCAATACCCAATGAATACGCGGCGGACGTGGTAATTGTCGGCGGCGGGCTTGGCGGATGCGCAGCGGCGTTGTCGGCGTTAAAAAACGGATTGCGCGTAGTGATGACCGAAGAAACCGATTGGATTGGCGGTCAGCCGACGTCGCAAGCGGTCCCGTTTGACGAACATCCCTGGATCGAACAGTTCGGCGCGCCGCGCAGTTACCGCGAATTACGGACCGGCATCCGCGACTATTACAAACGCAACTACCCGCTGACCGCCGCCAAGATGCGCGATGCGAACCTAAACCCCGGCAATGGCTGGGTAAGCCGCATTGGCTGCGAACCCAAAGCCGTATTGGCGGTCTTACAAAATTTATTCGCTCCCTACTTGAGCAGTCGCCAATTGGCGCTTTTGCTTGAGCATCGCCCTGTCACGGCTGAGATGGACGGCGACCGCGTCGCTTCCGTCATCATGCACGATGTTCGCAACAACCATCAAACTACGCTCACCGCGCCCTACTTCATTGACGCGACGGAACTCGGCGACCTCTTGCCGTTAACCAATACGGAATACGTCACGGGGTTTGAAGCGCAGTCGGACACGGGCGAAGAACTGGCGCCGTCTGAAGCCCAGCCAGACAACATGCAAGCAGCGACTTGGTGCTTTGTGATAGATTACCTGAAGGACGAAGATCATACCATTGAAAAGCCGGAACAGTATAACATTTGGAGAGACTACGTCCCGCAGTTGACACCGCCCTGGCCGGGCAAACTGTTAAGTTTCACCTACTCTGCCCCGAATGGCCCAAGCAATGCGCGTACGCTTGGCTTTGATCCAACAGGCGACACGATGGGTTGGTTTAATTACCGCCGCATTATCGACGACGCCAACTTTACGCCGGGCGCCTATCCCGGAGACGCCGCCGTCGTAAACTGGCCGCAAAATGATTATCTCGAAGGCAACCTGTTTGACGTTTCAGAAGAAGAACGCAAGAAGCATTGGAGCGGCGCACAACAGCTTTCGCTCTCGTTATTATATTGGCTGCAAACCGAAGCGCCGCGTCCTGACGGCGGGGTCGGATGGTCGGGGCTGCGCTTGCGCGGCGACATGACGGGAACCTCTCACGGACTCGCGAAGTATCCCTACATTCGTGAAGCGCGGCGCATCCGCGCAGAATTCACGGTCGTCGCCGAACATGTCTGGGCGGAACCGCTCAGCAAAGCCCAAAAAGTCCCGCTGCATGATGCAAAGGCGGAATCGTTTTATGACAGCGTCGGCGTCGGCAGTTACCGCATCGACCTCCACCCATCAACCGGCGGCGACAATTATGTCGATATCCCGACATGCCCGTTTCAAATTCCATTGGGCGCGTTGATCCCCAAGCGCGTTGAAAATTTGGTTCCCGCTTGCAAGAACATCGGCACGACCCATCTCACCAATGGGACCTACCGTCTGCACCCAGTCGAATGGAACATTGGAGAATCAGCGGGGGCATTGGTCGCGTATTGCTTGAACAAAAAAGAACCGCCGCGCGGCGTACGCAACAAAGAGACGTTATTGAAAGAGTTTCAATCGAAACTACGCGCGCAAGGCGTCGAGTTGGAATGGCCAAGCATTCGAGTGAGATAATTTTTCGCCTTTGTATTTGGCGTGCATTCCCGTAGGAGCCCCCCTCAAAAAAAGAGTGGGGAGGCTTTTAAAGCCATCTCAATAATTTTTAGTTCGAATTTCGTTTTCATTTATATAAAGACAGATAACCTATTCAGGCATGGGGGCGACTCTGGGAGCGCCTGTGCATAAGGGCCTGAAAGCCCGCACTGAAGCGAGCAGAGTTGTACCCATGCCTGAAAACATTAATGATTCAATTGTTTGTGATGGTTTCGAGTAATACGTGCGGTTTGATTTTTACAACTGCGTCTATCGCTGAATCGCTGGTCCGCCGTAGCCGATACGGGCGCGCTTAACGCAAGTATTTTTTCAAACACTCTAATAAAAGAAGGCGTCTCGATTGAGACGCCTTCTTGATATACGTATTTTTTGGTGAACTAGCGGTAGATAAACCATCCATCAACCGCAGAGGCAACCGGAAACTCGGCGTCATATTCCACTTGACCGCGAATTTCACCGGCAGGGTTCGCCGATGTATGAACATTGATATACGCCTGTTCGGCGAGGATCAGTTTGAGATGGTCTTCCGACAGCGCTGCTTCGCCGCTGGTTTCCGTCGAAAACGCTTGCGAGATTGCAATCAACACGCCGCCCGATTCACTGGCCCCGCCCTCATGAAAATGCGACGCAGTAATGTTGTCTAACCCAGTGACGGTTAGCGTCCAACTGATTAATGACCAGTCGTTGCTGATTGAAATCGACGCCGCACCCACGCCTGAAGAGTCGATTGGCGTCGGTTGTTTTGCGCCCGACAACTCAGATTTGAACGCGTAGGGTTCATCTGTAATTTGCCCGCGAATTTCACCGCCGGGGTTCTCGCTGGTATGAACATTCACGTAGAGCGAGCCATTGGCGAGGCGCTCTGCGTCAGCGGTGTCAATCGTTATCGTACCTGACGACTGCCCGCTCATGGGCGCGTCGAGCGGATACACAACCCCGCCGTCTTGCCCGGCAACGCCGTCATGGATATGCGCAGCCGTCACGCCGTCGAGGTCAAAGACCTGTAAAATGTAATCCAAGTCGGTTCCATTCGGCTGCAAACGAAACATTGCTACGCCCCGGCCTTGCGATGAAATGGGGCTAGTTAGATTTTGGCTATGCAAGGTTGCAACAAATCCTTCAGCCGACGCCTGCACCGGAGGGATGGAACTGAGCGCACCGGGATTGCTCACATTGGCTGAGACTCCCGGGCTGGGATCGCCCTGTTCCCATGCTCCAGCCGGATCGCCCAACTCTTCGCCGTTGGTAAAACCGTCTCCATCTGAATCAAGTTCCGCCAGATCAGGCGACCAGAAATTGGTGCTGCTTGAAGACAAAAAGGTCAATACATCTTCACCAAACGGCGTGCGCGGACCGCCGCCGCCTGCGCTGATATGGCAATTGGCGCAATTAAACACAGACCCGTTTGGAATTAATCCAGGCCGCTCAGGCCGCGCTTCTGCATGAAACGAAAGAGCAACGAACAATAATCCAAAAACAATGCTCCAAATTGATAAAGTAAATCTCCGGTTTAACATAAACCGTCTCCCTTCATTGAGAAAAAAATGGTGTTCTTAAACGAGCCGTTCGATTGTGATCGGTGCAGAAAAACCAAAGATACGAGTTAAACAAACCCAGTAAATTAATTATACTGATTTAGTATACAACGATAATACAGATATGCCTAAATTTGTTTTGACGGATTGAATCAACGGAGAGTTATTTTTTTGGTTGAAAGCCTTTTCGTTCCATTTTGCCCCACCCTTTTTGTCTGAAAATTGCACCGACAAAACCTTTAAAACGCCAGTAGGAATTGAGTTGGCGATATCCGACGCCTTCAATGACAGACAACAAAAACAAGCGAATTAAATCACGGAAGCGGCGATAGCGGCGGAACGATAATTCTTCGAGCGCAATCGCTGCAAGCGACAACGCAATCCCTAAAACAATCGCCGCCATGAGAAAACACACGATAAATAACCAGGAGGCCTGTCCCAAAACAATGGTTAGAAGAAAACTGACATAGCCAAAAAATTCGATCGCCGGGCCTAATCCTTCCAGCAAGCAAAAATACGGAAATGCAATCAAGCCAATGCGCCCATAACGCGGATTGAACAACATTTTGAGATGATGAAAGGTGACTTCATTCAGCCCGCGCTGCCAACGGTCGCGCTGACGGCCAAGCACCTTCATCGACTCGGGGCACTCCGTCCACGCTACGGGATCAGGCACATACGCCACTCGATAGGGAATACGATTTTCATAGCAATGGCGATGTAAGTGAACGACCAGTTCGATGTCTTCGCCAACCGTTTCAAACCCCGTAAACTTTGATGAGTAGCCACCCACGTCAACAACCGTTGAGCGTCGAAAGAGACCGAACGCGCCTGAAATAATGAAGGTCGCGTTGAGAGCGTCCCACCCCATACGTCCGGCGAGGAAAGCGCGCAGATATTCCAACACTTGAAATTGCGCCCAGATATTACTTGGCAGCCGAACATCCGTCACGATACCCGCTTCGACTGTGCATCCATTCGCGATGCGGATAATTCCGCCCGCCGCGACGGTGCGCGACTCTTCTAGAAACGGACGCACGATGCGCATCAACGCTTCCGGCTCGAGTAAACTGTCGGCGTCCATCGCGCAAAACAATGGCGTCCGGCAAAAGTTGACGCCGACGTTGAGGGCGTCGGCCTTGCCGCCGTTTTCTTTGTCGATCACCCACAAGGCAGGGTTGCGCTTGCTTCGGTAGACGCCGCGTATCGCAGCGGTCGCAATCTCAGCGGTTGGCGCGCGCGCCGCCGGGACGAGATGAAACGCCTCTTTCAGGCGCTCTAAGGTTTTGTCTTTGGAACCGTCGTTAATCAACAGCATTTCATATTCGGGATAGCGCAGCGTCAGCAGCGAACGGGTCGATTCAACGCAGGTCGCCTCTTCGTTATAAGCAGGCGCAAACAAGGTAATCGGCGGCGCCCCGCCGGATGCAATCAAGTCGTCAACGTCGAACGAACGCAAGCGACGCGCATAGCGGCGCAACGAACGAAACGCCATTACACTCGTCGCGAAATAGACAATGTTCAGCGCAATAAAATAAACCAGCACCACCCAGTTGAATCCATGTATGAGGCGCCATAGCCAGACTTCGATCATTCTTCTTCCTCGCTTAAGACTTGCAAGGCCAACTCATGGCGCGCATGTCCGCTCTTGCTTAAATCTTCCAGGACAGACGCGGCCCCCAAGTGCTTCAAGCCCCACGCCGCGTGGATCGACACCCAGGGCGATGGATCAAAAAATGCAGACGTTAGACGTTGGATATCGGCTTCATCGCCGAGAAATCCTAGATGCGCGAATCGCGTTGGCGCGGATCACTTGGTCAGACACGTCGCACATCCGACGAATGGCGCCGAGGTGTTGCGGACGCCCGACTCGCCCAACCAGACGAAGCGTAGCGGAAAGCAAGTCGCGGTCATGTTCATTTTCTAAGACGCCGGGCGTTTCGTCAGCCGACGCGAAATCATTCAGCAAACTGAGCGCGTCCGCAGCAACGGCGCGCGAACGCGGCGGCAGCGTCGCGTCTGAAAAACATTGACGCAACGTCGGTACCGCCTCTTGGCCGATGCCAGCCAACATGGAAGCAATAAAACTGGTTCCCCAATATTCAAAACGATGCAGCCGCTCTAACACCGCCGGCAAATAGTCCGCTGAGTAGGTTTTTAATAGCGAACGCGCCGCCAACATTGCCACCAAGGGCGAGAAATCATCCAGCGCGTTGATCAGTATGGATAAACTCTGAGGACGCCCCAACACGCTGAGCGTCTGCACCGCTCTCGCGCGTTGTTCCGAATCGCCCCGCTTGGCGTTTATTTCGACGAGTTCAATGAATGGTTCCGCGAGACCTTGTAAGTGACGGCGTTCTTCCCCGCTCAGCCTCATGGCAACCCGGTATAGATAATGAATGAAATATAATCGGTTTTTTTTACGGACGCGCGACCAGAGTTCGTCGGGGCCGTTGGGTTCGGCGAGATAATTTAATACGCGCGGCTCCCACACCGCTTCGAGTTTCTTCCATTTTGCCGCTGACCGAATATTGCCCAACCGCAACAAAACAACCAGCGCCGCAAATATTAATGTGATCGTAAATAACACCCCGATGGACGCGATGATCCATAATAGAACCTGGTCTTGCAACGCAATCGAGTTTAGGTGATTGCGAAACGCGGAAAAATACGGTTCTAGCGTCTCAATCACGATTCAAGCAACCGGCGAACGTCATCGGGCAGGCTTCGCGGCTCGAACGGTTTTTTGAGAATGCCCTTCACGCCCAGTTCGCGGTAATCGTCAACATTGAGTGAATCCGCCTTGGCGGTAATAAAGATGGCCGGTTGCGTTTTCAACTCAGGACGTTCGCGCAACTGGCTTAACAGTTCGGGGCCGCTCACGCCATCCAGTTCGAAATCTAAGATGATTGCGTCCGGCGTTTCTTGATCGACGGCGGCTTCCATCGTCACTGCGCATTCGGCTTTCATAACCGAGAAACCGCCAATCGTCTCTAATGCCAACGCGGCCAGCGCCAGGATATCCGGGTCGTCATCAACCAATAATAATTTCATCACGCTTTTAACAACCTTTGCACACGCGCTAATAACTGAACGGGAGAAAACGGTTTCAAGATGTAATCATTTGCGCCGAGTTTAAACCCTCTTACGATATCTTTTTCGCTCCCCATTGCGGTCAATAACACAATGGGGCGTTTTGCATATTCGGATGTCTCACGTAAGCGGGACAACACTTCAAAGCCATCCATCACGGGCATTTTTACATCAAGGACCACAATTGAATAGAGGCGCTCTTGGGCAGCGTTGAGGGCCGATTCTCCATCGGTGAAATGGGCGACTTCAAACCCTTCGCGTCCGAGACGGTGTTTGATAATTGACGCGATGAGTTCGTCGTCTTCCGCCAACAACAGCGTTTTCTTCGCCTCGCGGGTAGACTCTTGTTCAATCGCAATTCGGTTGCGGCCTTCCGACTTAGCCAGGTAACAAAATCGTTGCGCTTTGAGGACCGCTTCGTCAACCGGCTGCGGCGCGCTCACGCTGGCGATCCCCGCTGAAAAGGTCAATGTGATTGAATCCGCGCCGCCGAGTGACATTGGTTCGGAACGCAGGTTTTCTAACGCAGCGCTGATGCACTGCTTGGCTTGGTTCACATCAGACGAAGGGAACAAGACAACCAGGTCTTCCCCGTTCCAGCGCGCAAGAATATCAGCGTCATTCAATTGTTCGGTAATCAGCGCAGCGGTTCTGATAATCACCAGGCGCGCATTTTCGCTGCCATAACGGTCTTGAATCATGGAGAACGAATCAATATCAATAAAGGCCATCACCAACTGCGCCTTCGAATTGGTTTGGCAGACCTCGTCATAGGTTACGCAAAACTCCGCCCGGTTCGGCAACCCCGTATCTAAATCCGTCCGCTCATTCGATTGGCCCACTTGGTGTTTTTCAAGTTCATCGGTTACCGTTTGCCCAATTTCTTTGAGTTCATAGGGCTTCGCAAAAAAATGGGTGGCGCCCAGCGCCATACATTCTTGTCTTGGTTGATCGCCAACCAACCCGGTCACAATCAAGATGGGGATTGACGCCGTTTTTGGCGCTTGCCGCAATTTCATCAAAAAATCGCGCCCATCTACGTCCGACAACACAATATCAAGAACAATAAGCGAAAAAGAGTTTTGCGCAATCAGGGCTTTGGCTTCAGCCGCATCATAGGCAATCTGAATATCGCGATCCGGTTTTGTGAGCACAACCTTGAGGAGATCCGCCGATGACGCGTCGTCATCAATTATCAGAATTGACGTATTGTCATCCGGCGTATGCGAGGTTTGACGCAAAACGGTCAGCAGCGCGTCTAATGCTTCAACTAAATCCGACTCCGCAGATTCTTCGACGATTTGAGCGGTTTGCGTGATTTCGGGAAATCCATAGGTCGCGCCGGACCCGCGCAACATGTGCGCAATTCGCCGAATGGAGTTTTCTGCGCCGGGATCGCCAGTCCGAAACGAATGGCTAGCCGTCTCCAGCGCTTGGACCAAACCGTCAATTTTTTCGACATACTCCGCCCGTAATTGATCTTCAAATGATGTCACGATGTCCTCCAGGGCTATCAAAAAGCAAGAATAAGACCAAAAGATTAAAATAAGGTAATCTATACAACCATCTGATATTACTTCACAAACAGAGAAGCAATCTCTACGGTCTGAACAACAAACCGATTAAAACATTCTTATTTTGACTCATAAATTATCACAGCAAAGTATACTACAATGAATAAGGGCGGCGACGCCAGCTCTTCCCCCGGTTGGAAGAGTAAAAAGAAACCATTACACGAGCAACATGGAAATTCACCGGAGCATTCGATTTATGAGTCTGCGATTTCGGCTCACGCTTGGTTTGATCGCCGTTATTTTATTGGCGTACGCATTTCTTTCCGTTGTCGTCATCCAACACGTCAACCGCGTTTTTTTGCATGAAGTCCAAAACCGCGTCCGGCTTGATTTAAATTCCGCCCGCCGGGTGTTTGACGGTCATGCAAAGCAAATTTTAGAACGACTGGAAACTGTCCGCGACCTGCACCAGACCGAATTAAATATCCAACATCTAAAAGATGATATCCACAATCTATTTTCATCCGTACAGAATAAAAAAATCTGTGATCTGATGCTTCTCGTCAATCCAGAGGGCGAGGTCATTTTTCGCGCACATCAACCAGACAACACAAGCGGCGATTATTCGCAAAACCCTCTGGTTGAGCAAGTGCTGCAAACACGCGCCCCGGCGACGGGCGCATTTCTCGCGCCGCTAGACCAACTTACGGTGGAAAACCCGGAATTGGCCGCCCGCGCAAACATCCAATTGATAGAGACGCCCGCTGCGAAGCCCACCGACGCCGTCGAACTCAATCAGGGAATGGTGCTGGGCGCCGCAGTCCCAATTTACCATCAAAGCGACCCAAACCAGCTGCTCGCGGTTGCATACGGCGCCATACTGCTGAACCGTCGCTATGATCTTGTCGACGCCATCCGCGATGAAATTTATCAAGAACCCGTGGAAGGAAAACACATCGGCATGGCGACCGTGTTTCAAGGCGACGTTCGCATCGCGACCAATGTCCCCACCGTCGAACAAGGCCGCGCCGAAGGGACCCGCTTAAGCGAAGTCGTCTACCAACGCGTCCTCGAAAACGGCGAAGTGTTCGCCGACAAAGCCTTCGTTGTCAATGATTGGTACATTACCGCCTACGAACCCATCCGCGACCCGAGCGGCGCCATCATTGGGGCGTTATACGTGGGGCTGCTCGAAACGCCGTTCACCCAGCCGCAGCGGGTCATCATTATTTTTTTCTTACTGATGGTCTTGAGTTCCGTCCTTGCAACGCTCATTTTGCTTTCGCTTCTCATCAAACGCTTGCTGGCGCCAATCGCTCCCATTATGAAAATGGCGCACAGGGTCATCGAAGGCGACCTGAGCGCCCGGGTCGGCATTCGCCCCAAAGACGATATGGGCGTGTTATGCGAAGCGATTGACCTCATGGCGGACGCCGTCGCCCAACGCGAAGCCATGATTAAACAACACGCCCATCAGCAAATTTCTCAAAGCGAAAAATTAGCGTCCATCGGGCGCCTGGCAGCGGGGGTCGCGCACGAAATTAATAATCCATTGACCGGCGTCTTGACCTTTGCTCATCTGCTTCGCGAAAAACCCAACCTGACCGGGCAAGATAAAGACGACCTCAATGTGATCGTAAACGAAACCACCCGCGTTCGTGAAATTGTGCGGGGCTTGCTTGACTTTGCGCGTGAATCGCCGTCCAAAAAAGAACCGCTGCAAGTAAATGATGTCATTATGCGGGCCATCAAGTTAGTCGGCGCCAACAAAGAATTCCGCAACATAACAATTCAGACGGCGCTCGACGCTCAACTGCCTCTCACTTACGGCGACCCGAACCAGTTGCTACAAGTGGTTCTCAATCTTTGCCTCAACGCTTGTGAGGCCATGCCGTCCGGCGGACAATTAACAATCAACTCCGAACAAATAGACGATCGGGTTATCGTCACGATTCAAGACACAGGTTGTGGAATTATTCCAGACAATTTAGAAAAAATATTCGACCCCTTTTTCACCACCAAACCCGTCGGCAAAGGCACCGGCCTCGGGCTTAGCGTCAGCTATGGAATTTTGAAGGCGCACGGGGGTATGCTGGAATGTGAAAGCGAATTCAATGTAGGAACAACCTTTACGCTGTCATTACTCTTAGAAAATCAACAAGAATTGAACCAGACAAATTCTGAATAAGTAGAAACCCATGGAGCGCTCTGCCCTTAATTCATACCGACCCAAAGCGCTGGTGATTGATGACGAAGAAGTCATCTGCATGAGTTGCCGCCGCATCCTCACCGCAGACGGTTTCGATGTTGAAACGCACCAAGACCCGTCAAAAGGATTGCACGAAGCATTACGCGACCAGTATGACGTAATTCTGCTCGATATGCGTATGCCAGAGTTGGACGGCCTTGAAGTGTTGCAAGAAATCAAAAAAGCCGGCGTCCGTGCAGAAGTGATCGTCATTACAGGCTACTCCAGCGTACAATCCGCCGTCGATGTGATGAAACTGGGCGCGGCGGATTACGTCTGCAAGCCCTTTTCGCCGGAAGAACTACGCATCGTCGTCGAAAAGACCATCGAAGGATCGCCCGCCATCCGCGCGGCGCGCGCGCTGCGGCGCGATGTGGAAGCAGCAGCCGGGTTTGAAGGCATGATCGGCGAAAGCCCGTCTATGCTCAAAGTGTTTGCGCTTATTCAAAAAGTCGCGCCGACCACCGGGACGGTGTTAATCACGGGTGATAGCGGCGTCGGCAAAGAGCTCGCCGCCCGCGCCGTCCATCGCCTCAGTCCGCGCAAATCGCAGCCCTTTCTGGCGTGCGATTGCAGTACGCTTGCGCCCTCCTTGTTAGAAAGCGAACTCTTCGGTCATGTCAAAGGGTCGTTTTCCGGCGCAATCTCAACCAAAAAAGGCATGTTTGAAGTCGCCGACCAGGGCGCGTTGTTTCTCGACGAACTGGCCAATATTTCATTAGAAACCCAGGGGAAACTTCTGCGCGTTCTCGAAACCCGCCGCGTGAAAAAAGTGGGCGACGCCGAAGAGCGCGAGGTCGACATCCGCCTGATCGCCGCCACCAACCGCGACTTGCTCGCCATGAGCAAGCAAGGCGAATTTCGCGAAGATTTATATTACCGGCTCAATGTGGTACCAATCCACATCCCGCCGTTACGCGAACGAACCGAAGACATCCCCTTGCTGGTCAATGCGTTTTTAGAGCGTTTCCGGCGCGCCAATCCCTCGGCGCCGCAGTCGTTCACACAAGACGCAATGAACTTATTACAAGGCTATCAATGGCCCGGTAATGTTCGCGAATTGCGCAACGCCATTGAACGCATCGCCATTCTTTGCGACGCTGAGCGGGTGGAAATCAAACACGTGCCCGAAGAATTACGAACGGCGGTGGTCCCTCGCGGATTTGGCGAACCGCCCGTGCCGCAGGACTGGGACACATTCAAAGATTTCAAAAAAGTCGTACGCGACGCCGCCGTCAGCGATGTCGAACGGCGGTTTTTAGAAGATGCGCTGAAACGCACTCGGGGCAACGTCAGCAAGGCGGCGGATCTGGTTGGGATGCAACGCACCAACCTTCATGCGCTAATGGCGAAATATGATATCCGCGCAGATGAATATCAATAATCGACCAAAGTGTTTAAGCGAATCGTCCTGTGATATATTTAGTTGAGAGTGTTATTTAGAGTCCAATTTCCTTTAGAAAAAGTGCAATGCGCCTGTTATTTATATTGTTCATCTTTCACATTCTATGTACGCCGTTTTCCATTGCGGCTGCGTACGAAGGCATCGTCATTAATGAAATTCTCGCCGCGAACACATCAACCAATTTAGACCAACGGAACTATAACTTCGGCGACTGGATCGAACTCTACAACAGCACGGATGAACCCCAGGATTTGCGCAGCTGCTACTTGACCGATGACCCGTTTGATCTAAAAAAATGGCGAATCATTCGCGCCCGCATGGCGCCCAAATCCCACACGCTGATATGGGCGGACGCCGAGCCGTCGATTGACCACTCTAATTTCAAACTCAATCAAACAGGCGAATTCATCGCGCTTGTCTCAAAGGACGGCGAAATCATCGACTCGCTTTTTTACCCGGCGCAAATGGCGGACGTCTCCTACGGCCGCAGCCCAGACGCCTCGTCTATCTGGCGTTATTTTATGGAGCCGACACCCAACGCACCCAATTTAAAGACCGGAGAGATTTCTCTCAATCGCATTGCCGCGCCTGTCGCGTCGCTCCCGGCGGGTTTTTACGACCAGCGCGTCCGCGTTACGCTTGACGCAGATGCAGACGCGCAAATTCACTATACGCTTGACGGCAGCCTCCCCACGCTTGACTCGCCGCTCTATCAACGCCGTTTGGTTTTTTCGCAAACCAGCGTCCTGCGCGCCCGGGCGTTTTCTGTCGGTCGAATCCCGAGCCGCGTCGTAACGCATACGTATTTGATTGGCGAACAAGTGGCCCTGCCAGTTGTATCGCTAGCGGCGGAACCCGACCATTTCTTTGATGACGAAATTGGCATTTACGTCGATGGCTCCAATGGAACCACCGGCAATTGCTCTGATGATCCGCGCAATTGGAACCAGGATTGGGAACGCCCCGTTAGCGTTGAATTTTTTGAGACGGACGGAGCCCCTGGCTTTACGCTGGATGCAGGCGTTAAAATTTACGGTGGATGCAGCCGTCAACGCGACCGGCGCTCGCTCGCCATTTTCGCCCGTGAAAAATATGGCGCCGCAGAACTCGCCTATCCACTGTTTCCCGACAAGCCCATCCAATCCTTTCAATCGTTTGTTCTACGAAATTCCGGCAACGACGCAGAACACACTCTCATCCGCGACGGCTTGATGCAAGCGACCGTCAAAGGCCAATTGGATATTGATTACCAAAGTTTCAGGCCCGCGGTTGTGTTCCTAAACGGTGAATACTGGGGGCTGTATAACATTCGGGAAAAAATCAACGAGCATTATGCGGCCTCCAACCACGGCGTTGCGCCCGATCAAGTTGACCTGCTCTACAACGACCGCAAAATCTTCTCTGGCGAAAAAGACCACTACGAAGCCTTGCGATTGTTCTTGCTGCGAAATGACTTGGCTGATGCTGACACATACCGTTGGGTCAAAACTCAAATGGATATCAATGAATATATCAATTATCAAATCGCGCAAATCTATTTTTCTAACACCGACTGGCCCAGCAATAATCTAAAATATTGGAGACCACATACGCCATCCGGCCGCTGGCGTTGGATTTTATTTGACACCGATTTCGGGTTCGGCCTCAAAGACAACGGACTATCGCACAACACACTGGCATTTGCGCTTGACCCCAATGAAACCGGATGGCCCAACCCGGCCTGGTCAACGCTGCTGTTTAGAAAACTCATCAGGAACGACGAGTTTAAGCAGACCTTTATTCAACGATTCACTGTTTGTTTACAAGCAGCATTTGAACCCGCCCGCGTGATGGACTTGGTCGAATCATTCAGCGCACAAATCGCCGCCGAAATCCCAAGACATATTTCACGTTGGGACGCTCCCGATTCATTACAGGCTTGGCAAAATAAAATTTCTGGAATGAATACGTTCGCGCGAGTCCGGCCTCGAGTAATCTATCGCAACCTTGAACGCGAATTTGATCTGAACGAACGTATCGCTATCGAAATAAAAACAATCGGCGATGGGCGTGTATACGTCGCTGGGGCGCCGCTATTCGACGGAGAAAACCAGATTGAACTTTACGCCGACATCCCGGTTACGTTACGCGCGGTCCCGCTCGCCGGCAGCCGTTTCGTCAATTGGGAACCCTTTGACGAAACCCACGCAGATAAAATTTCACTAACGCCGCAATCTGCGCAAACCATTTCAGCCGTATTTGAACCTGGCCCTTCTCTTGTTATCAACGAAATTCACTATCACCCGTTCATTGGAAGCGGCAACCAAGACTATGAATATATCGAACTATTGAATGCGGGCAAAACGCACATGGACTTAGAGGGATACAAACTATCCGGCGGCGTGAATTTTATCTTCCCAGAAGAGATGTCGATCTCGCCCGGCGACTATCTCATTCTGGCGAAAGACGCTTCGCTCTATCCGCATCTTGAGTGCCAGGTTCTATCATGGGGAGACAGCAAACTAGCGAACGAAGGTGAAAGAATTCATCTGCAAGGCCCCATGGGCGAGACAATCGACTCGGTGCACTATAATTCGTCGTCGATCTGGTCGCATAACGCAGACGGCGCGGGGTTTTCGCTATCGCTGGTGGATCCCAATTCCGATCACGATGATCCAGACAATTGGTTTGCCAGCCCATCTCCTGGTGGAACTCCAGGGCAACAGAATTTCCAAACGCCTCCAACGAAAATTCAAGACTGGATGTACCATAATTAAACAGAGCGCTCAGGGCTTCATTTTTTCTCTCGCTTCATACACTGTATAATTTCTTCATACATTCACTTCCTGCTTTTTATATATTTGGCTCGATGGCCTCAAAAAACTATACGCTTCATATCCTCATTAAATAAAACAAGTTACGCTGCGCTTCGTTTTTTTATTCATTCTTAAACGAACTTGGCGCCATTCGTGCATTTATACATTCACGAATGAGATCACGGATGAAAACAAAAGGGCCAATCGCCCAGGGAGACATACATCATGATCGCCGAACGCCGCCTACTTGTCGTTGATGACGAACCTATTGTTTGTGAAAGTTGCCAGCGAATCTTCGCAGGCAGAGGTTTTCAAGTTGATTCAAGCACCGATTCAAGCCAAGGCTTACAACTCGCCGCCGATAACCACTACAGCGCCATCTTGCTTGATCTCCACATGCCGGGGATCACAGGACTCGAGTTTTTACATCAGCTGCGCGACCGCAGCATTGATTCTCCCGTGATGCTGATTACCGGCTACCCAAGCGTCCCGACCGCAGCGCAGAGTATGCGCCTTGGCGCGGCGGATTATATTGCAAAACCCTTTTCGCCGGATGAAATACTCAGCGCAGTCAACCGCTTGTTTGAAGAAGAACCTGTTGAAAATTTCCCTGACCAATCCCCAAACACACAAGCGTCTCATCCGCCCGTAAACGAATATCGCTTTGTACAGAACTCCTGGTACACCGTAGATAACACAGCATACGTTTCAACCGGCGCACTTGTCGCCTCACGCATTGGCGCTGAAATTCAAGACATCCAACTGCCTCAAGTCGGGCAAATGGTCTACCGGGGGCTTCCTTACGCGTCAGTCCATTGGAGCGACGGCAAGCAAAGCCTGATTGCTTCTTCGCTCACAGGCGCCGTCGTCGCCGTCAATCCAGCGTATATTTCAAATCCTGAAACGTTATTTGAGCGCCCAATCCATGAAGGTTGGCTCGCGCAAGTTCGACCAACGCAAATTGAAGAAGACTCAAAGAATTCAACCCAACGAAACGTCGTCATTGTTTCTTCAAACGGCGGTATGATTTCAGAAATCGGCAAGCGCCTGCAGGATTACGGCTCTAGCGTAAAAGCGGTCAATTCAACCGAAGCAGCCAAAACGCTCTTCAACCATCAACCATTGCCGCTCGTCATCTGGGATGATTCTTCCTTTGGAGAAGACGGCCCATCCAAACTCGGTGAAATGCTCGAGCAAAATCCGGGTCTCAAAGCAATCGTCTACAACCGGGATGAACAAACCCTTGAGTTTGACTACCGCCATTATCCAATTTTTTATTACGGCATCGAACCGATGGAAGATAGCGAATTAATTGAAGCGCTGAATTCAGCCTTTGTTGCGAAGCCCGTAACACGAGTAGTGCGCTCATCGACGCCTCTGCCTTCAACGGTTAGCAAAATACAGATTACGAACCGCAGCAACGAAACCAATACGTTGCTATCGTCAGGCATTTTACTTGACCGCAACACAGGCTTCGGCGCAATTCTCATCGACCAGCTTTTGCGCGAAGGGTTCCCCATCCTGGTTGAATACGGCGAAAAATATCACAGCGCCAGTACATTAACCAACGAGGAAAAACAATGCGCCCGCCTGATCCACCTGAATGTAGAGTTTGGGTCCGGCATCCATGGATCAATCCGAAATAACCGGTTTGAAAACGGCGATAAGAATAGCCTGGCAGAAGAGATCACAATTCACGCCAACACGGGTCTCAGTAGCGCATTCAATTTTGGCGAGGCAAGCCAGGCGTTGGCCGAATATCTCTATCAACGGCTGACAGCCAGTCAAAAGAGCGCAGCATCAAACTAACAGTACCTTTAACAAAGCGATAACGGAAAGAAGGTCTTGCCTTTTTCTCCGTCCATCCACTCCCCACTATCCGGGGCGGCTCCCCAGCCGCCCTCTTTTTTTAGGCTGATAATGTCACATGAAGTTGCATTGGCTTAATGGAAATTAAATACGAAGCCATTACTCAAACGGCCAAGAAAACGACTGCTTAAACCAATAGCGATCAAATAGTTAAAAGATTTTGTCTTGGAGGCTTGACTATTGCGTTTAGGGGGATAATCTTTTGACTTGGCTGCGATAGCCATGTTAGATAAAAGACGAATGTTCCCCTGTAGCTCAATTGGTAGAGCATGCGGCTGTTAACCGCAGTGTTGTTGGTTCGAGTCCAACCGGGGGAGCTTTTAATCCCTCTATCGAACCTACCTAAGACGCCGTTAACACATTCAGCTTTTTCATACTTTTCGTATCTTCAAACACGTTGGCGAGTTATCTGAATAGCAATTACTAGAATCAAATCTCTTCAAATATTGAATTGGATATCAACCCGAAATAATACTTCTTAATTTCAAATCAA
>JAVCCE010000006.1 GCA_030765645.1 Candidatus Hinthialibacter antarcticus
CATGATATAGTAAACTCGTGGACATTCTGTATGCCTTTCTGAACTAGAGATCGCCGTTTCTAAATTCAGAATATACAGTAATGTCCATTCTTTTTTACACAAAAGTACTCAAATACCGGAAGAACCAAAATTATAGTATAAAAGTGCAGGAATTGGATGAATTCAGAATGACTTAAAGAGGCGAGATCAAAGGGGGAAAAGGCCAATCGGGGTGAGAGGATTTGAACCTCCGACATCCTGCTCCCAAAGCAGGCGCGCTACCAGGCTGCGCTACACCCCGTTGAGCGTTGAAATTGTAGCCGCGCCGTCTGATTTATGCAATCGGCGCTACGCGTCTTCGCCCGTGGCGCTATCATTTTTCCCGGTTACAATGATGACTGATCTGCATCCCCGGTAATTTCCCCAACCATTTCGGTCTGGAGCCAATCTCGTATGACGCAACCGCGCTTTGTTCTACTGCTATGTACCGTCTGCGCGGTTTGGAGCGCCGCTTCATGCAACGAAAACAAAATATCAAAGGAAAAACCCATGACGAACGCCTCGTCTGAACCCAAACATACCAACGCATTAATCAACGAAACTAGCCCCTACTTGTTACAACACGCCCATAATCCTGTCGATTGGCATCCCTGGAATGAGCAAGCGTTGCGGCTGTCGAAAGAACAAAACAAGCCGATCTTTCTCAGTATTGGCTACTCCGCCTGTCACTGGTGCCATGTGATGGAGCACGAGTCGTTCGAGAATGAAGAAATTGCCGCGTATATGAACGAGCATTTCATCTGTATCAAAGTTGATCGCGAAGAGCGTCCCGATCTTGATGAAATCTACATGAGCGCCGTGCAAGCCATGACCGGTTCGGGCGGCTGGCCCATGTCGGTATTTCTCACGCCTGACCTCAAGCCATTCTACGGCGGCACCTATTTTCCTCCGACTGATATGTACGGTCGCCCCGGGTTTCTGACGGTGTTGCAGGGCGTCAATCGCGCCTATCGCGACGACCACGCCAAAGTGCTTGAGTCAGCCGAAAAGATGACGTTTTATATCCAACAAGCGGCGCAGCAAACGCCCGGCGATCATCCGCTCAACGAGGATTTATTAGAGACCGCATTTCAGCAAATGCGCGGACGATTTGACTCAACCCACGGCGGATTCGGCGGCGCGCCCAAGTTCCCTCACAGTATGGACATCGCGCTTTTGTTGCGCTATCACCATCGAACCAGCGACGCCGAATCCCTGCAAATGGCTGAATTCAGTCTGCGCAAAATGGCGGAAGGCGGCATGTACGACCAGGTCGGCGGCGGCTTCCACCGCTATTCGGTTGATGAACGCTGGCTGATTCCTCATTTTGAAAAGATGCTGTATGACAACGCTCTGTTGGCAAAGACCTACACCGAAGCCTATCAGGTGACGGGCAAGTCGCTCTATAAAAAAATTGTCGTCGAAATTATGGAATACGTCCTGCGTGAAATGGCCTCGCCTGAAGGCGGATTTTACTCGACGCAAGATGCAGACAGCGAAGGCAAAGAAGGAATATTTTTCGCCTGGACGCCTGAGCAAATTGCACAGGCATTGGGCGATGAAAAAGAGGCGAAGTTCATTAGCCAATATTGGGGCGTTGAACCGCATGGCAATTTTGAAGAAGGAACCAGCGTGTTGCACGTCAACGAAGAATTCAGCAAAACCGCCGAACAGTTTGGTCTCACCGATGACGAAGCCAAGGCGATCATTCAGAAAGCGAAATCTAAACTATTCGGCGCGCGCGAGGCGCGGGTGCATCCTGGACGCGACGAGAAAATATTGACCGATTGGAACGGGCTGATGATTTCCGCGATGGCGTTTGCGGGCAACGTCTTGCAAGAAAAACGCTATGTGGATGCTGCCGATAAGGCCTGCGATTTTCTATTTGCAAAAGTCTATCAAGATAACCGCCTGCTGCATGTGTACAAAGACGGGCGCACACATACCAACGGTTTCTTAAGTGACTATTCATATTTAATCAATGGGCTGATTGATGTGTATGAAGCGACGCGCAACCCCAAACGCCTGGCGCAAGCGATTGAACTGATGAAGGTAATGGACGAGCAGTTTTGGGACGCCGAACACGGCGCTTATTTCTTCACCGGAAACGATCACGAAGCGCTGATCGCCCGCACCAAAGACCCGATGGATAATGCGGTGCCGTCCGGCAACTCAATGGCGGTGTTGTCGCTTATACGCCTGGGCGCGATGACCGGCGACGCGACGCTGCGCGAGAAAGCGCAAACCAGTTTGCAAGTGTTCGTCGATGGGATACGCCAATATCCATCGGCCTATTCGCAGATGATGTCTGGCTTGGATTTGCTGATTTCTCAACCGCAGGAAGTCGTGCTGGCGGCGGGTTCCAGCGAGGAACTCGACGCCTTTCAGCGTGCGCTCTTTTCGCGATTTTTGCCGAATAAGGTGGTGCTGTATTCCTACCCGCAAACGCAGGACGCATTAAAAGCGCTGTCGCCGATGACTGAGGGGAAAGGGCCGTTGGGCGGGGCGCCTGCTGCTTACGTCTGCCGCGATTTTACTTGTGAACTTCCAGTGAAAGACGCCGAATCGCTGGTGCAGCAACTGTTGGAAGATTAAACAGAATCAATAGTAATACATTTCTCATACGCTTTAAGCAACGTATCAACGCCGTGTTCCCAATTAAACAATTGCTCGGCGCGTTGACGGGCGCGGCGCCCGTCTGCTTCGCGTTTTTGTGGATCGTTCAAATAGGCCGTGATCCCTACCGCTAACGCAGGAACGCTTTCGGGCGCAACCGCGACGCCGCAGCCTTCTACCATCCAGGGCGCGTCGCCCACGTCGCTGACCACAATGGCGCGGCCCGCCGCCAGATATTCGGCAATCTTTAAAGGGCTTTTCGCGCGTGTGGCTGGGTCGTCGTCAAAGCAGGCGACACACACCGTTGCGCAGCCGACCAGCGCCGGGACGCGGTCATGTTCGATGTATCCGCCGACGTAGATCGCATTGCGGGCCGACGACGCGGCGACGTGGGCTTGTAAGTCTTCGAGCTGCTCGCCGCCGCCGACGAACAGAAACTGCGCATCGGGAGTGGACTTCAGCACTAGCGGCGCGGCGTCAACCAACCAATGTGGATGCGCGGCGCCCTCGAGTTGACCAACGTATAACACCGTCGGCTTATCCGGGCCCAAACCAAAATCTCGTAGCGCATTCGCATCGCCGCCGTTTGGATGAAAGCGCTGCAAATCCGCTCCAACAGGAAGATGAAACATGCGCTCTTCTGCGAAGCCCAATGCGGCGGCGCGGTCGTGCAATGCGCGGCTGGCGTAAGTTACGGTATTGGCGAATCGCGGAAGTTGCGCTTCGTACGACGCCAGATGAAAGCGCGCCAGACCGCGTTTTTCGACCAGGCGCGAGATGGCGGTTTCATCGTCGTCCCAATCATAATGGATGGGCTTATTCAACGCCCGCGCCGCCCATAACACCGGAAGCGTTGACGCCGGGAAGCATTTTTGCAAATGAATTACGTCGCAGTCGGCGCATAGTTCGAGCAGCAACCGATAGTTCGACAACGCGTGTTGCTGGCGCGGTTTGAATTCATAAATGGGTGGGTCGTCCGGCGACGGCGTACGCAACGGCGCATGGCTGGGCGCGTCTTTTCGCGGCATGTGGCACAGCGCGACCTCATGCCCGCGCTGCTTTAATCCACGCGCAAGCGCAAGGATACGGATCGTCCATGGATCGCGCCATAGATCGTGAGGGTGGACCAGGACAACCTTCAAGAGTTCCAGACTCCCATCGAGGTTGTCGCGGGTTTGACGGTCACCGCGCGGTCAACGCTCAGCCCCAGTTGTTGTGAGGCGTTGCCCTGAGTCACGGCGATTTCCAGGCAATCGTATCCATCGAACACTGCCGCTAAGGCGCCGGGTTTGTGGACGCCATAGGTTTTGCTCACGCCATTGATGACAACTCCATCCAGGTGGATCTCGACGCTGCCGAATTCGCAGCCGTTTTGCGCCGCCCAATGGTCAAACCGCGAGCGGGTGAGGTCGGTAATCAGGTTGCCAAAGTGGTCGATGTAGCGAATGTGGCATTCAATGCAGTTGGGCGTTATGCTCGGCGGGTCGCAGGGAAGCATGACGGGGTCGTTGATCTGCGGCCCCAAAACAGAAATCGAAACGCCTCGCGCAATGTGCGCCGCCAGCGGCGAAAAAATGTCGCGTCCATGAAAGGTGTAACTCACTTTTGACAGCCAGTATTTCGGGTCCGTCGCCGAGATGATGGTGCGTTCGCCCGTTAAGGAGAGCACTGGAGACAACAGCCCGTTATCGGGCGCGATGAAAGTATGGCCTTGCGTCTCCACAATCAGCGCCCGGCGCTGGGTTCCGACGCCGGGGTCAACCACGCAAAGGTGCACCGTCCCCGGCGGGAAATACCCGTAAGACCACGAGTTTAAAAACGCCGCCGCCGAAAGCGAAAAGGCGGGCAACTCATGGGTGATGTCTACGAAATGGATGTCGGGCGCGATTTGCAACATCACGCCTTTCATCACGCCGATGAAACCGTCTGCATTGCCGAAATCAGTGAGGAGAGTAACAATCGGTCGTTTGTTCATCATGGCCTCCCGCAGCGTTTGATTGAATGTCTCATCAAAATTCATTGACGTTGGCCTCGCCGTATTGTAACCGCTTGGGGCGTTCCGCCGCGATGGGAAGTTCAACGGCGATTTGCGTGCCTTCGCCGGTTTCTGAAACGGCGTTTACTGTTCCGTTGTGTTCGCGGATAATGCGGTCGACGATCATCAAGCCCAAACCGGTGCCCTTGGGCTTGGTGGTGAAATACGGCTCAAAGATGCGCCGCGCGTCCTCCGAATTCATGCCGCCGCCGTCATCGGCAAACGTCAGGCGAATGCGGTCATCGCTGCGCGACATGCGGAGAACAATACGGTTTTCTTTTGTCTCTCTCTCTTCGGCGCTTTGTTCGGTAATGGCGTCGATTGCGTTGCGAAATAAGTTGATGAACGCTTGTTTGAGTTGGTCTGCGTCGGCTTGCACCAACGGCCATTCGCCGTCTTCATATAACATAATTTGAATGGCGTGTTGTAAAAACTCAGGCCGCATCAGCGTTAACGTCTCTGTGATGAGGTCGTAGAGCGGGGTGAGTTTCATCTCTGGCTGTGAAGGGCGAACGGCAGTCAAAAAGGTTTCGATCACGTCATTAAGCCGGGTGATTTCGGTTTGAAATACATTGATGGTCTTGTCGATGTCTTCCGAGTCGTTGCCGTTTTTTTTCAGTTGCCGCTTGAGCAATTGCAAATGAATCGACAGCGCGTTGAGCGGGTTGCGGATTTCATGCGACACGCCTGCGGACAGCGTCGTTAACGCCGCCAATTTTTCGGCTTTGCGCAGTTTTTCTTCTTGAATGGTTTGTTCGGTTTCATCCAAAAATAAATACAATGTGCCGAACAACTCGCCTGCGTTTCGCAGCGGCAGGCAATTGATTTTTAGAAACCGGATTTCATCGCGGGTATGCAGCGTGTAGTCTTCAAACGCGCTGGTTTCTCCTGTTTCAATGAGTCCCTGGCAGAATGAATACAGCGATGAACTGCCCAATAGTTTTGGCAGCGCAACAAACGGCGTCGCCGAACCGTCGCCCAAACGCAGCATGGTTCGCGCGGATTGATTGACGTAGACTACCATCTCGTCGTCGTCAACGAAAATCATTCCCTCGCGCATGTTGTCGAAAATCAACACCATCAAATCGCGTTCTTGCACAATTTGCTTGAGATAATCGAGGATGCTGTGCTTGTCGATTTTGTCGGCGCGGTCAAGAATTTTTTTCAGAAACCCGCTTTTCATCGCGGTCCGCTCCCCCCTGGGACGCTCCCAGGCCAAACGAAGTTTACTGGCTTAATTCTAAAGTCATTCCATGAGATTGGAAGTTCATACGGCTTCCTGCTAGTATGCGTTCTATAGTCGTTGTCAGACGCCGATATCAACACTTCAAGGTAAATACAGAAATCATGACGGATTCCCTCAATGCAGTAGTCATCGGATGCGGCTCGCTCGGCAAGCATCACGCCCGTATTTATGCGCAGAGTGAAAATGCAAACCTGCTCGCGGTTGTGGATGTGGATGAAGAAGCCCGCCGCGCCGCTGCTGACCAATGGGGATGCCAGGCGGCTGCGAGTTTGGATGAGGTGACGGAACCGATTCATCTCGCCAGCGTGGTCGTGCCGACGATTGACCATCTGACGGTCGCGCGGCGTCTGCTCGAAGCGGGCGTGCCGGTCTTGGTTGAAAAGCCCATCGCCATTTCCGTCGAAGAAGGCGAAGCGATGGTGGCGCTTGCGGCGAAGCATGACGTGATTTTACAAGTCGGTCACATTGAGCGTTTTAATCCAGCCGTGTTGGAACTGGGCAGCCGTTTGAACCAACCGCTTTTTATTGAATCCCACCGTCTGGGGCCGCCCGCGCCGCGCGTAAAAGACGTCGGCGTCGTACTTGATCTGATGATTCACGATCTGGATTTAATTCTCTCTCTCGTGAAATCCGACATCGAAATGATCGACGCCGTCGGCGTGCCGATCCTCACCCCGCAAGAAGATATTTGTAATGCGCGGCTGCGATTCACCGGCGGTTGCGTCGCCAATGTGACGGTCAGCCGGGTGACGCCCGAACGCCAGCGTAAAATTCGCTTCTTCCAATCCGACGCCTATTTATCATTGGATTATCTTGTCCCCGAGTTGCAAATTTTTAGAAAATCCCAAGCGCCGGACGGCAGCGTCCGCATTGAACACGAGAAACCCAAGTTGACGGAACGCGAACCGCTGGTGGCGGAAATTGAATCTTTCATCGAGTGCGTGGTGCAAAAAAAGCGCCCGGTGGTTTCGGGTGAAGACGGCGTTCGCGCGCTGAACATCGCCCAGCAAATTACGCAACAGGCCCAATCCTCGACGCAAGCCGTCTGGGAAAAAATACAAACAACGCCCAACCCCGCGTAACGACAATGACGCTTGACCCGCAGACTCCAAACTGGCGCCGGATTGATGTGGAGCAATCTCCGCATTGGCTCCCAAACTTGGAGGAACTGCAAAAGCGCGACGCGGCCCTCGCGCAACGGGTCGAATCCTCACTTTCTCAGTTAGAGCAACTCGAAATTTGCGAACCGGAACTAGGTCAGTTTCGGTGTCGGTGGGCGCAAACGAAGTGCGAAGTTTATCCGGCGGGGCCGTTGCTTCCCCAATTAGAATCTCAACTGGATCGGGCCAAAATTTTCTACAATCGCGGCGTCAAGTTGCTGCTTGTGGTTGGCTCTGGGATCGGATACCTCGCTTCACACATCGAACCGGTCATTCAAGGGCAGTTTCAGTGCGGGCTATTATTGATTGAACCAAGGATCGAATTATTTATCGCCCATCTGTGTCTATTTGAAGCGCGCCACCTGCTTCGTTCTTATCAAGTGTTTTTTGCGGTCGGCGAGTCAATGCTATCGTCCGTTGAACCAGTGATGAGACGCAACGCGCTGCATCATGTTTCCAATGAACAAATTGCCTTGCTGCAGGAACGCCAACTCACGGATGCAGAAAACCAAGAGGTGCGGGAACTGCGTTCCGCTTTACCGAATTGGTGGCGTCGCGCAGTAGAACAAATACAAGACGCGCAAGGCGCGTTCAACCAGCGGATGCAACAGCCGCCGAATTTAGAGGCTGGCGTTGCGTGGGCGTTTGCCGCGCCTGATGCGTATGCGCATACGCCATTGATGGAGTCGCTATTGGGCGGATTCGGGGCGCTAGGGTGGCGCAAGTCGGTGATCCAGATTCGCGATGGATTTCAGACCCGCGCCCGCGTCGGCGAGGATGTCATCAATCAACAGCCCGACATTTTGTTCTTTTGTAATAGCGCATCGAAAGAATTCGTGTCGTATGAAGTCACTCGTCCCCGCGTCACAATAATGCTCGATAATCCTGAGCATTACTCTCCCGAATCACTGCGGGAAAACTTGGGGCCGATGGACCATGTGTTTTACATCGACCGCACTTACGGGCCGTTTTTTGACAAAACTCACGCTGCGACGGCGAATTTTATGCCCGCGTTTTCGATGGGAACTCAACCCGGCAGAAAGCGCGACGAACTCGCCGCATCGATTGTTTTTGTTGGTTCATACACGCCGGTGTCTGACTACTTGAAAGACGTGAAGTCGTCTCTGCGCGAACAAATTGAGGCAATCGCGCAGCGTAAAATCGACCATCCGTTAGAAAACGCGCCGCAAGCGATTCAAGCCTCTGGCGTCAGCGAAGAAGCCGCCGCCGCATTGCAGCAGCAATCACTCGAATACATCAAAACCATTCAACGCAACTTCGCAACACACGAAATGGTTCTCGATTATTACCTGTATGCCTTGTCTAACAGCCTGAAGCGCGAGCGCTGTATCGAAGTTCTGCTTGATCTGGGCGTCGTTGTATATGGGCCGGAGTCATGGCTGAAAGTATTGGGACAAGACCGGGCCGATCAATTTCGCGGATGGCTTCCCGGCGATCAACTGCCGGATGTGTATGCTTCCGCCAAAATTTGCTTGAACCTGCATAGTTTGCAATGTCCGACTTGCTTTAATCCGCGTGACTTTGATATCCTGGCAGCGGGCGGTTGTCTATTGGGAGACGAAATTGCGGATATGGAGGAAGGTATTTTAGAACGGGAGAAAGATTTATGTTCTTTTTCTTCTCCGCAACAATTGCGCGAAGTTGCACAAGAACTACTAGAAAATAAAGAAAAACGTCTCGGTCTCGTTGCCAATGGCAAAACGACGATTGCGCAGCGTCACACCCCCGCCCATCGCGCACAAACAATTGTGGAAACAATTCGTAATTGTCGTACATAAAATCAAAAAAACGGATGGTCCAATGCGCACTCATTCCTACTTCATTGCTTGTTCACTACTTGGATTGGTTTTGCTGTGTATTACATCTCAAAGCAGCCGTGTGATTCAAGCACAGTCGGAAGCATTTAGATTCGAACCTTACATTGCGAGAGATATCCCGGGAACAGGCAATCACCCCGGCAATGTATATGTCTTAGGCGAAACGCTCCGTATTGCAATGCCGCTGTCTAATTCTCAAGACATCGATCATTGGAGAGTGTTAAACGATGAGGGAGAAATTGTAAAAACAGAACGCATTGAAGGCGCCGCTAATGAAGATGTGAATTTAGGGGCCTTGGGCGTCGGCTGGTATCGCATCGAATTTCTCGACGATGACGGAAATTGTTTGCATTGGACAACCGCTGCCGTTCTCAGGAAACTCAAAGCGCCCGTCCCTCAAGGTTCACCAATCTGCATCGACGGCGCACATTCCTGGTTTGCGGAAGACGATCCGACCCAACAAAAGCAACTCAGCCGATTGGCGGCGTTGTGCGGCGTCAATTGGATTCGAGACCGATTGCGATGGCGAGACATTCAACCCGGCGACGGCCCGTTTGGGCCTCGGACTACGTATGATGAATGCGCCGGGATACAAGCCTCTTTTGGCTTGAAAATTTTGCAGGTCTTTCATGGCGTTCCAAAATGGGTTGCGGGAGAGGATGAATCAACCGGGCGCTTTCCAGGCGATTTGCGCCATGTTTATCGCTTCTGCGCTTCACTAGCAAAACGCTTTCAAACCAATGTACAAGCCTGGGAACCCTGGAATGAAGCCAACGCGGGCAACTTTGGCGGACACACGGTTGATGAGATGTGTTCGTTACAAAAAGCCGCTTATCTAGGCTTTAAAAACGCCGACTCAAATGTCATCGTGGGTTGGAACGCCTATGCGGGAAAGCCAACCTGGCTGCATACGCGCGGCGTTTTGAACAACGAAGCCTGGCCATATTTTGATACCTACAACATCCACACGTATGACTGGCCTCATTCGTATTCTGAATTACGACGACCTGCCGTCGAAGCGGCAGCCGGGCGCCCGTTATGGATTACGGAAAGCGATCGGGGCGTTCAATACCAAAGCGGTTCACCCTGGTTTGACATGACGCCTGAAAATGAAATTCTCAAAGCGCAATTCATGGCGCAGTCTTATGCGTCAAGTTTATATGCTGGCGCTGAACGGCATTTTCATTTTATTTTAGGCGATTACACCGAAGAGGCGAACAAGGTGCAGTTTGGTTTGCTCCGTAAAGACCTGACGCCGCGCCCCGCATACGTTGCGATGGCGGCGCTTGGTCGACTGATGGCAGGCGCCAAATGTTTGGGCCGGTTCCACATACGCGACAATGAGGATACGCATGTTTATGCGTTTTTAGCGCAGCCGGACGGTGTGAAACGGGATGTTCTGGTTGCTTGGACTGAAACGAGAAGCGACTGGCCACAAAGAGGAAAGCATTTCATCGAATGGCCTTTGCCGGAGAATTTAAATATTATCGAGACCTATGATTATCTAGGGCGAAAGCGAAATGCCGTTGCTCCAGAGATGCTTACGTCGTCTCCATTGTTTGTCATCTTGCCGCAGGGCGAATCAAAGAAACTCCAGTTAGAAACCTACCCCCGCGCAAACTTCCGTGAAGGCGAAGCCTCACCCGTAGTGATGCAATTGCTGCTTGATTCTTCCTGTTCGGTGAGAGTGGAAGAGACGCCTTGGGCGGTTGAGTATGAACATTTGGTTGAGCCGGAAAAGGAATTGGAACTGCCGTTGTATATTTATAATTTCAGCGACCAGCCCGTAAGCGGGGAAGTGAAGATTGAGCATGCGCCGGGAGACTGGAAACTGTCAAACTCATCGTGGCAAGTACAACTCAACTCAATGGATCGCCAGCGCCTGCCGTTGACCGTTGTGATACCCAAACGCGATTTTAGCAAGAAGACGGACACTTGGCTTCGACTGAAGGGACGCTTTGACGGCGGCATGGAATCAGTGCTTGCTTTTCGCTTGATTACTCAACCCGGTGAAGGATATGAGAATTAGTGATTAGAGATTACGTCTATTCAAATGACGGAAAAAGCACTTTTGGATTTTAGAAAAATATTGTTTTCCTTGTTTGCGAGAGTACCATTTGTAATTGGCTGCAATTGATTGTTATCATATAAAAAAAAGACGCCCGATGGGGCGCCTCAAAACATTGTGGAAGGTAATCAATATTGCGCGTTGCGGCGCAATATTTTTTTGTGCTAATTTTTCATCGGTTTTACTGTATGGCTGTCTTGCTCTGAACTACCTGAAATTGGCGGCGCCGGAAAAACAAAGCAATCGCAATTCATCATGACTTATTGAATCGTAAACCATTCTTGGCAAGATAAGTAACATGAAAAAACGTCTACGTCAGAATCTGACGCTGTTACTTTGATCGTTCCTGTTTCATTGAGTAATACGCGAAGCGATTGCGTTTTGTTCAAAAATATTATGGTTCTTCCATAAATCGGGTACTTTTTTTATAAATGGAATTGAGATCGCGGCATGGGTACAACTCTGCTCGCTTCAGTGCCAATGTCATTGACTTGAGACTCGGAGCCCAGGCTTTTCGCCCCTCTTTTTAAGGGGGGTGGCGCTGAAAGCGCCGGGGGGATATCAAAACAGCACAAACAAAGCGATACATTCAAGCAATATCTCAAGGGCTGCCGTCGCCTGCCTGCGGCAGGCAGGCTTCGCGACGCTTTGCCCTTGCCACCCCTTAAGTCAATGACATTGGCTTCCGTGCGGGCTTTTAGGCCCTTTTGCACAGGCGCTCCCAGAGTCGCACCCATGTCTGAATTGGTTTGTCATTTTTTGATAGACCGGAATGCGTTTTCGGAATCAAAATTATGGTTATCCATCAGTCTAAGTACTCACTTACCGGATGAACCAATATTTTGGGGGCGTCTCAGGCTGAGGCGCGGACAGGACGGACTCGAACGCCGGTTCGCTCGCGAAGCGTTTTTGCAAACGCTTCCGCAGACTCCAGCGAAATGGTCTTAAGGGGGACGGAATGATAGGGGCGGTCTTTGGCTTGATGCCCGCCGCGCGAGGCCACGTTCCATACTTTGGCGTAAGGGCGGGTAGGCGTATTCAATTGAACCTCATCCGGTTGGATTTGTTCAACCGTTCGGGAAATTTCATCAATTTCAGATTGGTTGCTCGGCATAATCATGATTTGTAATCCTAAATACCCCGGGTAAGATTGCTGAAACGTCAGGGTATTTTGAATGACCTGCTGAAGAGATAGTCCATCAGCGGGGCGGTTGATGCGTTGAAAGGTGGCTTCGTTTCCCGCATCTAGTTTAACGTAAACGCGGTCAACGGATTGTAAATCCTGAATCACGTCTTCGTTATTCAGCAGGGTTCCATTGGTCAGAACGAGCTGGGGTTGAGGAGCAATTTCGGCTAGCGCCCGTGAAACATCTCCAAGATTGATGGCCAGGGTCGGCTCTCCGCTGCCAGAAAATGTGAGTATGTCCGATTCTCTCCAATGGCTGGCTTTGAAGTCCCGGATGACTTGTTCCGTCTGTATAAAAATTTGACGCTCGGTTGTAATATTTTGAATAGCGCCTAACTGACAATATATACAGTTAAACGAGCAGACGGATGTCGATAATATAAGGTCAATCCCGAGAGATTTGCCTTCACGCCACGAGTGGACAGGCCCATAAACGGTGCTTACAAACGTTTGATTCGTCATGGTTTTATCACTCATTTGTGCTGGTTAATTATTGTATCTCGTTTTGATTGAATCAGAAGACGGGTTGAAAATATATACTAATATACAACCGAATGAATATTTTATAATTTCTTCGCCGGGGTCTTTGTTGGGAATTATTATAATTTTATAATCACTGTAGGTTGAATTGTTGCATTTTGTGCAAAGAGATGGAAAAACATTACATGAATAGTTAAATATCAAACAAGATGTACTATGCTGTTAATTATATACTTATGACGAGTATTTTTTTGAGAGGCAAGCGAGCATGTTCGATTGAAAAATAAGCAAAAAAATGTCTTGACGTTACTGTTTTTTTGTATAGACTCTTTCAATAAGCGATGTTCGTAATATTATGAATACCGAAAAAAACTATTCTCTAACAGTTTTTTTGAGTCTAAGCAGGGTTTGAGTGCAATGAAATGTTCCGCCCTGCTATTGTTATGCGCCGCAAAAAATGAGCGTAACTTATACTTGCGGTGAAGCGTTGAAAATTTGAGGAGCGAAGTTCCGTGCCTCACGCAGTCTTGTCGGGTAGGTTTTTATTGAGCGAGTGGGGCCGGGCGTTTTCGGTCATTCACGAGCAAACAAATGCATGGATCATTAAAGTTGACGAGATCTATGTAGGACACCGTGGAGAGCGGGCCATTATGCCTGCGACTGTCATCGAAGAAGGGCATCCACAAAAGTTCTACATTCG
This sequence comes from Candidatus Hinthialibacter antarcticus, assembly GCA_030765645.1. Classification (NCBI taxonomy): domain Bacteria; phylum Candidatus Hinthialibacterota; class Candidatus Hinthialibacteria; order Candidatus Hinthialibacterales; family Candidatus Hinthialibacteraceae; genus Candidatus Hinthialibacter; species Candidatus Hinthialibacter antarcticus. The sequence continues at coordinate 13,348 of JAVCCE010000006.1, forward strand.
TCTCTCCTCCGCCGATTCTCATCAACGTCTCACGATTCGGCTTGATCCAGCCACCGATCCGATCAAAACCCAAGGGGTCAAGCGGGCGATTGCGACTGTAGCCGAAGCGTTGCTGGATTTCGATCCAACGCTCGCAATCGAAACGCACAACCTTTCAAGGGTTTTCTTACGAGATGACTCGTCGTCTCTCGCAGATATACATGCGTAAATGACGGCAATTACAAACTATATTTCTTTTGGCTGTGAATGTACAAGCCCCCTGGGCGCCGAAGGCTAAACTGGCGACTGAGAAGTTCCAGGAAAAACCTATGCGGCGTTATTACCAAAACGGTAATGCCAGAGTCACAGCCTCACTAGAAGGGAGGCATTGATTTAATGGAGTCGACTCAGCGTAACGATGAGGCTACTTGCCGACAGGTCAAGGAGTCCATCGAAAATCATTTGGTGCAAGAGTGGGGCATGTCCCCAGAAGTGGCGCGGCGGTTTGTGCAGCGCCAACCCGGCCTGACGTTAAACGAGGCCGTTGATTACATGCGCGCCGTGACTAAAGGGTATCGCGTTTTATATCGCCGCACCCACGGTCAGCGCATCAGCCCGATCCTGCTTCGTCGTGCAACAGAAATGGCGCTCGAGCGTACTGCTCGCCGTCGCCAGGCCTTAACCGAAAAAGACTTGATGTACCTGATGCAGCAAGCGCGCGACGCAACCGACGCCGACATCGCCCGTAAGAGCGATCCCTCCAGCATTGACGGTCGCATTAAGATTCTTGCTCCGTTGCGTGACGCCGTGGTCTGTGAAGAAGACGCCGTCACTCGCAACCGCCTGATGGGCGTCGCGGACGTTTTCGTCAAACACGGTTATGTGTTGAACAAACAGTTTTTGATTGATGATTGCCTGAAGCACGAAGAAATTTTTCCCAATCGCCGCACCGTCGATGAGACCTTGGAAATCTTGCGCACTTCGTATGAAGCGCTTGGTTTTTCCAAAGATGATGTCTTTATCGCTTCGGCGTATTTGGATGTTCCGTACGGCAAAGTGAGCACCGCTCGTACTCCCAAACGCAATGGGAAATCGTCAGACCCGCGCTTTATTTATTAAGCGAAAATGAGATGCGAACAAAAAACGCTGCGTTAGAAATTAACGCAGCGTTTTTTTGTCTAAAAACAAATTTGATTGATGGTGGTTGCTGCATTATCCTCAAACATTATGAATCTACATCGTTTATTCAATCCGTTTTCGCTTCCGATTATTCTGTTCGCGGTCGTTATTCTGCTGGGCGCCTTTGCTTTGCAATTACCGGTCTGCTCAAGCGGCGACGCGATTCCTTTCATTGATGCGCTGTTTACTTCGGCGTCGGCGACGTGCGTGACCGGGTTGATTGTTCTCGATACCAGCGGCGATTTCAGCCGGACGGGGCAATGCGTCATTTTGTTATTGATTCAACTCGGCGGCCTCGGCATCATGACCTACGCCAGCCTGATTTTTTATTTATGGCGCCGCCGCATTTCACTGCGCGATCGCGCTGCGGTCGGCTCCGCGCTGTTGAATGACACGTCATTCAACCTCGGTCGGTTTTTATTGCAGATCGTGTTTGGATGTTTTTTGATTGAACTGGTCGGCGCCGGGTTATTATACGCAGCGTCTCCGTCGGGCTTCCCGCTTTTTTCCGCCTTGTTTCATTCGGTGTCCGCGTTTTGCAACGCAGGCTTTTCACTTAATCCAAATAGTTTGATCGATTTTCGCGGCAATCTCGCTGTCAATCTGGTTCTCATTGCTTTGATTGTGTTGGGTGGTTTAGGCTTTGCGGTTCTGTTAGAACTACTTGATGTTAGCCGGGGTGTTTTTGCGAAAGACAAAACCGCCCCGCTTCGCTTGAGTTGGCATTCGTCAATTACCGTCAAAATGACTTGGATTCTAATTCTGTTCGGATGGGTGGGGCTATTCATCACCGAGCGGCTACAAGGCCCGGACCCATTAGGGCTTAGCGATTCTGTCATAACGGCGTTGTTTCAATCGGTCACTTGCCGCACGGCTGGGTTCAACTCCATTGACATTTCACAGATGACCAACCTCTCGCTGATGATTATGCTATTGTTGATGTTCGTCGGCGGTTCGTCCGGCTCATGCGCCGGGGGAATCAAGACGACAACATTCGCCGCCTTGCTTTCATTTATCCGCTCGCAACTGTTGGGGCGCAAGCAAGTCGTGATTGGCCGCTTCGCTCTATCCGAGTTGGAACTCAACAAGACGCTGAGCCTGACGGTATTCGCTTTGGCCGTCATTCTAGGTGGAGCGTTTTTGTTGACCTTTACCGATGGGGCGCATACGCCTCATTCCAGCGCGGGCGGGACCTTTCTCGAAATATTGTTTGAAGTCGTTTCTGCATTTGCCACTGTTGGGCTGAGTACGGGCATCACCCCCTCGCTGAGTACGGCAGGGAAATGCATCATCATTCTGCTAATGTTCATTGGGCGCTTGGGGCCGATTGTGTTCCTGTCTATGATTGCAGAATGGCGCCGCGAACCGCGTTATCAATGGCCGGAAAACACCATGATGATCGGTTAGGTTGTATTGAACCTCGCGTGTTGAAATTAAGGAGACTCTCTTGGCGAAGCGTATGCAGATTGGAATCATTGGCCTGGGCAAGTTTGGCCTGGCGTTGGGACGTTCGTTGATCGAATTGGGCAATGAAGTCGTCGGGATTGACTTTGAGACTTCGCATGTGAAAAACGCTCAAGATATTCTAACGCAAGTGTATCAAGCCGATGCGACTGATCCTGCCGCGCTGAAGCAACTCGATATTGCCAGCCTCGATTACGTCATTATCGGCGTTGGTCAAAATCTCGAAGCCAGCGCATTAATCGCCCTGCACTTAAAAGAACTCGGCGCAAAGAACGTCTGGGTGAAAGCCATTAGCGAAGACCACGAAAAAATTCTCTACCGCATCGGCGTTGATTATGTCGTGTTTCCTGAACGCGCCGCCGCTGAAGAATTGGCGCACCGCCTGACCATTCCCGGTTTTATTGACTTGCTGCCTTATTGGAAAGGCGTGGTGATTCACGAACTGATTGTCGCCGCCTGGAAGGGACAGACGCTGCGTGAAATTGATATGACCAATCAATATGAAGTGCAGTGCGTCGCCATTCGCCCGCTGGGCGGCGATGCTTTGGATTTCGTACCCAAGGCTGACCGCAAATTAAACGAGGGCGACGTGCTGGTAATTATTGGCCGCGAAGAGGCCATCGCCAAAATCACTTCTTAATTCGATTGCCCGCTCTGTATTTCACGTGAGACCCGTTCGGCAGCGCGAAATGCGCGCATGAAGTTTTCGCCAAGCACCTTACGTATATCCGCCTCGTTGTAGCCCCGGTTTAACATTTCCTGCGTGATATACGGAAACATCGAAACGTCATCCAATTGCTTCGGCACGGCGGAGATGCCGTCATAGTCGGAGCCGATGCCAACGTGTTCGATTCCCGCGACTTTGATAATATGTTCGATGTGATCGACGACGGTTTTCACTGTTGTCGGCGGGATGGGGTACTCCTGGTCATACTCATCCATGCGCTTGTCTTTTTCTTCTTCGGATAGGCTCTCATCTTTTTGCAATTTGCGATAGAAGGCGAACATATCATTCACGCGCTTAGCGGCTTCGTCGGCAATATACAGCGGATAAAAATTCACCATCACCACGCCCCGGTTTTTGGCGACGCTTTTTAGCACATCATCCGGCACGTTGCGGGTGGTATGCGCCAGTGAACCGGTTTTTGGCGACGCTTTTTAGCACGTCATCGGGCACGTTGCGGGTGGTATGCGCCAGTGAAAATGCGGACGAGTGCGAGGCGATGATCGGCGCTCTACTCACGCGCAGCACGTCGCGCATGCTTTAATGTTTTCGATTGGTTATTAAAGGTGGATGTTGTGGTCCGTGCAAGAAAAAAAGTCTCGCCATCAAGTTGATTTTTTGAGATTCAACAATCAAGAATACGCGCGCCGGACGCGGCTTCGCAAATCATCGGGTTGCATGACAGGCCGGTGCGGTCTTTGTAACGCGCTGTGATGGTTTTGGTGAAGGCGTCGATCTTGCTGGCTTCGATTAAGTTCACGGTCGCGCCGCCAAACCCGCCGCCCGTCATCTTGGCGCCATAGCAACCTGCAATCTGCTTCGCTTCTTCAATGAGAATATCAAGCTCGGGGCAGGTGTTTTCAAACAGATCGCGCGAACTGGCGTGCGATTCGAAGATGCACTTACCGAGTTGCACCAGGTCGCCGCTTTTCAATGCTTCAACGCCCGCCAGGACGCGGCGGTTTTCTTCCATGATGTGCTGAGCGCGGCGTTGCACGACGGGCTTTAATTCTGATTGGTACTGCAAAAATTCTTCGTAGGTAATGTCGCGCAAAAAGCGCGGGGACTTGCCGGTTTTTTCGCCGAGAACGCGGGCGGCTTCGACGCATTGATCGCGGCGGCTTTTATATTCGCCTTCAACCAGTTTGTGTTTGACCCCGCTGTGGCACAACACGATCTTGGGCGCGGGCGTCGGCATGACGAAGGCTTCGTGCTCCAAAGTGTCGCAATCGAGCCAGAGCATGGCGTTGTCTTTGCCGAAAGTGGAAGTGAACTGGTCGAGCAATCCGCAGGGCATTCCAACGAATTCATTTTCGGCGCGGCGGCACAATTGCGCGAGTTCCATCGGCTCAATGTCATAGGGAAACAACGCCTTGAGTAACAATGCGGTCGAGGTCTCCAGCGCGGCGGAACTGCTGACGCCGGCGCCGATGGGCAGATCGCCGCAGATGACGGCGTCAAAGCCGCCGAGCGTGACGCCAAGTTTTTGTACTTGGTCGGCGACGCCTTTCACGTAATCCGTCCAGGGCGATGCGTCGTCGTGTTTTAGCGAGTGGATCGGAAATTCCGTCATCTCGCCGATGACGTTAGAGAAAACCCTGACGACGTCCGAATCGTTGCGCGAACCCGCGATGGCAATAGTTCTGTCAATCGCAACGGTGAGGACGTGCCCGCCGTTATAGTCGGTATGGTTGCCGAGAATTTCTACGCGGCCCGGCGCCTGGCTGATCGCCTCTGGCGCACCGCCAAATTGTTTTGTGAATAATTCACGGGTTTCTTGGACGAGAACTGATGCGTTTGGATGGTTGGGTTGCTCAGTCAATGCGGTCTCCTGAAGTAAATAGAAATAATGTTGCGTCAAATGCAACCATCAGATGTCTGCGAGCAATTCAATTTGATTCCAACAAATAATAGATAGCCGAATGATTTCCGGCGTTGAAACTCAGCATACCAGAGTCGATTTGATAGGGAAGAGTTTCGAGCCTGTCTCCCCGCATGTTCACGGGCGTAATCGTCCATTGTTCGCGTTCGGTTTGAAGGAAGATTCGCGCGGGCGTTTCAGAAATTTGTATCGGTGCGCCGCCATGTTCTTGAATCCATCGGCCCATCGGATGAAGGACGGATTTGAAACCAGTGTTTTGTGATTCAGAGAGAATGGTCAGCAATAACTGCCTTGATCGTTTGATTTCTTTGTCGTCCATCGAACTAACGCAGACCGCGCCGAATTCCATTTCGCTTTCGATGACAAGACCTTCGAGATCGTCAGGCTTGAGCGCGTTGATGCGGCCAATTACAGCCAAGGTTTTGTCGGTTTGAATCAACACCTGTCCCCGCGCTGGATCGTGACGCAGCGAAGCGGGCTGCTCACGGCGTTTGAGTATTTCGCTGGCGTCTTGTGGTTGGGTGGGCGCGAAGATGCTGCTGCCATTTGGCTTCACATTTAATTGCGTCTCAATGCGCAGGCGGTCGATGAAGCGCGGAACCGCTGCATCATCTGGCGCGACCGTTTCGCCGGATTCAAGTACGGTTTCTTCCACGCCCATTGTGATCGCGCGTTTCAGCGGCTTGACCTGTTGCTGATGAAACAGCAACGCGGCGGCGGGCATAAGCCCGATCAGACTGGGGTCATGCTGCATCTCAAACGGCGCGGAAATGAATTGACGATTCGGGTCGTAGTTACTGGCGTAGGTGGACGCGATACAGCCGCTCCAATCTTGGGCGCTAGCGGTCGCCGCCATCCACAGCGGGAGTTCCGCCCGAAAGCGGTTGGGCCAGGGGTTCCCCCAGCCGCTAACCACGAACGGTTTGTCATGAAGCCGGGCGAAGGCAAGGCGCGAAAATAGTGTGGGCGCATTTCGCAAATCAACCTCTGCCATTCGCTGGTCGGGGAAGCCTTGGAAATCGCCGAAGGGCGCGTTCCAGATTGATTGCGACGTCATAAAGTCGAGATGCGCTTGATGGGGCAGGTCCCATAAATCATGAAATACGTCTGTCCCGCTGATGGGGACCTTCAAGCCCAGCGAACGCAATTGTACAGCGAAATCCGTTTGCGAACGGGCAGTGGTTTCCGCCATAAAGCGGCGCATGGTTTTATTCGGCGCGGCGAAATGGAACGGTTCGTATTCGGTTTGATTTTCTTGCAGCCATTTTCGCCACAAGTCGTCGAATCGCAAAATGTAAGGGCCAAAAGGCGGCGGCGTTCCATTGAGCGTATTGCTTTCAAACAATTGAGTGAGCGCGATGGCGGGTTCGTCGCGATAATCGGTTTGCCGCAGGTCCCATCCGGCGTAGGGGTTGCGGTGCGACCAGAAGTCGTCGAGTAGGTTCGCGTGTAGGTCGCGCAATTCGTTGACGTAATGGATATAGCCTTTCCAACCCGCCGGGATGTTTTCCCAAGCCATGACGTTGTCGTTTGCGCTCAATGTCCGCGCGTCTAATCCGTCAAAGAACGCGTAAACGCCCCGGTTTTCAAGTTGGAACAAAAAGTAGTCGAGCCGATCGAGCGCTTGCGGGTTTAAGGTCGCGTTGCCGTTGTCATCGTGTTGAATCAGCGCAGGCTGCGCCCACCCGGCGTCCATCCAATGAAAACGCACCAGGTTAAAACCCAGGCGCGCAATGCGGTCGGCAATTTTAGGCGCCATTGCTTGTGATGGAAAACAACCCGACCCCGTAACCGTCGTTCCCCAGAAGCGGGCGCGGGTGCCATCTTCAAAAATGAATTGACCGTTCTTGACGCCGAGAAACCCGTGTTTGCCTGCTGGCGCATCGAGCAGAAACGAAACATCGACGGGCGCGGCGTCCCCGGGCGTTTCGAGATCATGCCAGGTCTGGGCGGACGCGGCTATTCCACATAGAACGGATATGAAAATCACAAAAGACAAAGCGGTTTTGAATATTTTGTACAGGTCCATTTTTTAATTTATCCCCCCGACGTCTCCGACGTCACCCCCCCCTTATTAAGGGGGGCTAGGGGGGATCGGCTCCAATCGTTGAGCCACATAAAATGGTTGTTTAATTTACAAGACATATATCAACCCAAACCTTTGCATCTAGCCTATATATAACGATTACAATTCAACCTATGATACAATATTGATTCGTAAAAACCATCTTAGGCAGGACGCCCCCGATGAATACGACCCCGTCTTCCATGAAACACAATCGCCGCCTGCTGCCCGTTGAACTCGAAATCGACTTGTTCTGCAAAGGCCTTCGCATACATGAATCGTGCAACCTTGAGCGCGACGCCCGTTCATTCGTCAAAGCGCGCGCCGGTTTGGGCAGTGGATTAGAACTGGTCATTCCAGGCAAGCGCGACATCTGGATGAACGCGCCCGTGCATGAGCATTTCGTCCAAACCAGCCCGTATGAATTACAACTGCATGACAACGGCTATTGCGTCCATCATACAAGAGACGACATTGCCTACGAGGTTTCGGTCCCGCCCGCGCCGTCTTGGTATGATCGCAACGCCGCCAGCGGGACGCCCATGCGCGAGATCGGCGTATTGCAGGGGACGTATCTGGGTTTTTATTTAGGCAAAGCCTGCGCGTTTTGGAACAGCGACCCCAAAGAGAACTGCCAGTTTTGCGCGACGGGACTCAATGTTGGCGCGCCCGGCGGCGACAAGCCGCTAAAAACAGTCGAAGAAGTGGTTGAAGTCGCATTGGCCGCCAAAGAAGAATCCGGCGTGTCTTTTGTGCATTTCAATACAGGATTTCAGGACGGAAAAGGTCTCGACCTGTGTGCGCCGTTCGTGAAAGCGATCAAAGAACAAGTCGGCGCATTGGTCGGCGTACAGGCGGCCCCAACGGCGGACTTATGGAAATATGACTGGATCGTCGATTGCGGCGCCGACCACCTCTCGTTTTGTTATGAGTTGCATAATCCCAAATATTTTGAACAATACCTGCCGGGAAAACATAAACATCTCAGGCAACATACATTCTTTAATGCGATGGAGTATGCGTCGAAATTGATGGGCAAAGGCCGGGTGTCGGGCGAGATCATCGCGGGCATCGAACCCATCGAAGATACGTTGGAGGCGATTGATTACATCACCCTGATCGGGGCGTTTCCGACGGTTTGTATTTTCCGCCCCGTGATTGGCACCGACATGGAGACTTGGCCTTCGCCGGAATATAACGATATGCGGCGGGTGTTCGCCAAGGTGTATGAATCGTGCATGAAGCGCGGCGTACCAATCGGCCTTGCTCCCAATATCGAAGTGAGTTTGGTGGTTCAGCCGACGGACGCGGACGAACTGGTCGCGCCGTCCTGGCAAAAGTCGCTCTACCAGGCCAAGTTGGGGCTTATGCGTTCCATCGTTGGCATGATGTATCAGTCAAAAATCAAGCCGCGTCGGGTGAAAGCAAAGGCGGACGCTCCGCCGAATCCCATCCATGCTTGAATGCTGCGGGGTTGAATCACGTACGCTTCGGCGTCAACCTGCGAAGACAATAATCAAAGATAGGTGAAGCATGGGACCGAGAATCCGAAACCGGGCGTGCGCCGTCATCGTGCAAGACGGCAAAGTGCTTTTAGTCCAGCACCAGAAAAACGATCAGCATTACTGGTTGTTTCCTGGCGGCGGCGTTGAATTCGGCGAAACCTTACAAGAAGCCGTCGCCCGCGAAATGATGGAAGAAACCAACCTTGATGTTGAAGTCGGCGAATTAATCATGGTTTCTGAATCGATCCCGCCCGACAAACATCGCCATGTGATCAATTATTATTTTCTCGCGACCGTTGTCGGCGGTGAAATGAAACTCGGCGACGATAAATACCTGTTCGATCTCCAGTGGCACCCGATGGAGAAATTGCCCGGGATGATGATTTTTCCCGCTGTGGCGCCGGAAATCGTGCAGCGCCTGCAAGACGGCGCCGATTTACCCGTCTCCATCGGCAATAAGTGGGACTGAAAGCGCCGATACTTTACTGCCGGAGTCGCCAAACCTTACGGATTCCAGCAGAGAGGTCATAATGTACGCTTAGTTATGCGGAGGCGTTCATGCGTCGCCGCATTCTTACGATAGCGGTATGGATTTACAAAAATCCAACATATCGCAACGGCGGCAAACACAAATTCAAGTTTGACGCTCAGACAAATGGATAGGAGTGTGGGGGAGCCTTGAAGATACTCGAACAGCAAGATATTGGGCCGTGCACCAAATCACTGAAAATCGAAGTACCGCCCGAAGACGTAACCAGTGAACTCGAAGGCGTGTACAAAGAATTTATGATGCACGCCACCGTCCCCGGTTTTCGCCCAGGCAAAGCGCCGCGTCACATCGTTAAGATGAAATTCGGCAAGCACCTCAACCAGGAAGCAAGCGGCAAAGCGCTTGAGGCCGCTTTTGAAAAAGCGACCGAAGAGCTGGATATCAAGCCGGTCAATCAGCCCGAAATCAGCGATCTGGACGAATTGGACAGCAGCAAACCTATTGTGTTTGAGGCCAAGTTTGAGTACGTCCCGCCGTTTGATTTGGCCGATTATAAAGACATCAAGCCTGAAAAGCCTGAGGCTGAAGTCCCTGAAAAAGAAATCGTCGAAACCCTAAATCGTTTGCGTGAAAACAGCGCAACATACGAAACGGTTGAAGACCGCCCGGCGCAAGATGACGATATCGTCTCTATTTCAAGCAAGGCGACGATCGACGGCGAACCGTTCAGCGACGCGACTCATGATGAGATTCCCGTCCAGTTGGGAACCAAACGCTATATTCCCGGCTTTGAAGAAGAATTAGTCGGCCTCAAAAAAGACGACGAAAAGACCTTCAAACTCACGCTGCCCGAAGAATACCCCAACGAAGAAATGCGCGGCAAAGAAGCCGAGTTTGAAATCAAGGTCAAACAAATTCAAGAAAAGAAATTACCTGAACTCGATGACGAATTCGCCAAAGATATGGGCGCATTCGAGTCGCTGGCTGAATTGAAAGACCGTATCCGCGAAGACATGGAAGCCAACATGGAACAACGCGCCAAGGATGCGTACCGTCAGGCGATTCGCGATGAACTCTTAAAACGCAACACCTTCCCCGTGCCGCCTAGCATGGTGAAAGCGCGCTATAACTTCATCAACGCCATGCAAGATATGGAACTTCGCCGCTACGGTCAGTCGCTCGAAACCGCGGCCAAAGAAGACGAAGGCCTGCTGGCGCGCAACGAAGAGACCGCTGAAAATGAAGTGCGTCTCTCGCAAGTGCTTGATAAAATCGCCGACGAAGAAAACGTCGTCCTGGCGGATGAAGACTACTTCAAATATATCGCCCAAATGGCGGCGGCCAATCAGGCCGACCCCGGTATGTACGCCGAGCGTATTCAAAGCCAGGGATTAGAGAGTTACTACCGACGGGTGGCGCTCGAAGAAAAAGTCTTAGACCTGATGCAAGGTCTTGCCGAAGGCGACGCCAAGCCAAAGAAGGCCCGCGCCAAGAAAAAGAAAACCCAGGACGCTGACGAAGCGGAAGTGAAGGCCGAAGCCGAAACAACGGCGAAGGAGGACTAACGTGGTTCTGGTTCCTATGGTGGTCGAACAGACCAACCGAGGCGAACGCGCCTACGATATTTATTCGCGTTTGCTGAAAGATCGCATCATTTTTGTTGGAACGCCGATTGATGATAACGTCGCCAATCTGGTTATCGCGCAGATGCTTTTTTTACAGGCGGAAGACCCTGACAAAGACATTCAACTCTATGTTAATAGTCCGGGCGGCTCAGTTACGGCGGGTTTGGCGATTTATGACACCATGCAATACGTCAAACCCGAAGTCGCGACGATTTGCGTCGGCCTTGCGGCCAGCATGGGCGCAGTTTTGCTCTGCGCAGGGCAAGCAGGAAAACGCTACGCCTTGCCGAATGCGCGGGTGATGATTCACCAGCCGCTGGGCGGTTTTCAGGGGCAGGCGTCTGATATTGAAATTCGCGCCAAAGAAATCCTCAAAACCAAAAAGCGACTCAACGAAATTATCTCTCATCACTGTGGTAAGAGCCTCGAAACACTAGAGAAAGACTCTGATCGTGATTTCTTTATGTCTCCAATTGAAGCCAAAGACTATGGGCTGATTGATGATATATTCGTCACGTTGAAGGAAGATAAATCAGACAAGAGCGGTGAGAAAAAGTCTGACAAAGACGAAAAGTAGAAGAAAAAAGCTGAAACTCGCCAAAAAAGGTTTACACTAAAGAAAAGCAGTCGATGATCGTATAAGAAGCGCGTCGGCTGCTGAACGATATAAGGTCTGAGGGTTACATGGATTACGCAGCAAAGAACAAGCCGTTGTACTGCTCTTTTTGCGGCAAGCACCAGGACGAAGTTAAAAAGTTGATCGCCGGGCCTCCGCAAAAACACACGTCGCAGCCCGCTTATATCTGCGATGAATGCGTCCGCTTGTGTAACAGCGTTCTCGAAGAAGAAATCGAAGTTGAGTTGCGCGAGTTTCTCAAACCCAAAGAGATCAAAGAGGCCATCGACGGCTACGTCATCGGTCAGGAGCACACCAAAAAATCGGTCTCGGTCGCGGTCCATAATCACCTGAAACGCATTCGCTACCACGAGACCGTCAACAAAGACGTCGAACTGCAAAAGAGCAACATTCTCATGATCGGGCCGACTGGTTCGGGCAAGACCTACATCGCCCAGACCATGGCCAAGATTCTCAACGTGCCGTTTACCATCGTTGACGCGACCACCCTCACCGAGGCGGGCTACGTCGGCGAAGACGTCGAGAACATCATTCTCAAATTATTGATGGCCACCGGCTACCACGTTGAAAAAGCTGAGAAGGGCATCATCTATATCGACGAAATCGACAAGATCGCCCGCACCACCCAAAACGTCAGCATCACCCGCGACGTTTCAGGCGAAGGCGTCCAGCAGGCGCTGCTCAAGATCATCGAAGGCACTACCTGCAACGTGCCGCCCCAGGGCGGACGCAAACACCCGCATCAGGAATTCATCCAGGTGAATACCTCGGACATCCTGTTTATTTGCGGAGGCGCGTTTGTCGGCCTCGATAAAATCATCGAACGCCGCATCGGCAAGCGAGTGATTGGCTTCGGTCAATCCGAAGGCGGCCCGGTCGCGATTGATGAAGACTTGATCCTCACGCTGGTCGAGCCGGAAGACCTGATCAAATTTGGGCTGATCCCCGAATTTATCGGGCGCTTCTCCTGCATTACCTCACTGGAAGAACTCAGCAAAACCGCGTTGAAGGATATCCTCACCAAACCCAAAAACGCGATCTGCAAACAGTATCAAAAGTTGTTTGATCTCGAGGGCGTTGAGTTGGAATTCACCGACGACGCATTTGAAGAAGTGGCCTCCCAAGCGCAGGAGCGCAAGACAGGTGCGCGCGGGCTGCGGGCGATTCTCGAAAAGTCCATGCTCGATATTATGTATGAGATTCCGTCGATGTCAGGCGTGTCGAAGTGCATCATCACCAAGGAAGTCATCGAGGCGAAGTCGGAACCGCTGCTGGTCTTCGAAGACCAAGTCGAAACCGCGTAACAGAATCATATCATGGCAAACCACCAACGGCCTTCCATTCGGGAGGCCGTTTTTTTTGCTAATAGTAAATACCGTCTGAATTAAATCCTGCTTATTATGGTTCCTGTAATGATGATATACGCATGATTGCTGATCGACTGCGATTTGAGATATGCCAAGGCCGTCCAACTACGATAGAAATCCTTATAAATTTTGTCTTTGATTATTTGATGGAATGTGTTAGGGTGAAAATTCTTATGACTTCGTTTTATTGCTGATCTATGTATTCATGTTTGGGTAGGTGTTTGATGTTGAATTCCAAAAGTGCGTTCACGCTGATTGAATTACTGATCGTCGTTGCAATTATTGGCATTCTCGCGGCGATTGCTGTGCCGAATTTTCTCAACGCGCAGCTGCGCGCCAAAATCGCCGGGACGCAAAGCGACCTGCGTATCATGGTGGACGCTATGCTGCAATATCACCTCGACAGCGGTTCCTACCATAAACACCGCGATACGTATGACCAACAGTTTCCATTGACCACGCCTGTGCCGTATCTCAATGGATTTTTATACGACCGCTTTCAGCAGCGCTTTGATATCCCAGAGGCGTCAGGATTTGTGAACACGCGCACCTTCTATCATTGGATTCCCTACAACACTCACCTCGACCTGTGGGCAACAGGCCGCAAAGGGCATTCGCGTATTCTAGAGATTCTTCGGAAAAAGAACGCGGGCATCGTTGACGGCTGGGGCCCGGCGGGCATCCGCGGCGGCCCGCCCTATGAAGTAAGCAACGGCCTGATGAGCGAAGGCGGCTTCTGGCGCGAAGTGCCCCCCGGCAGCGCAATCCACTGAAAAGAAGAATCCCACGATGTGATCGCAATTCCCATAGTCCCAGTCAGTTTTGAGGGCATATTGATTCGCCATATTTACAGCGGCTGATTCCGCTGGTTGAATATCGACGTGCGTGATATAATCCTAATAATACATTACCAGGGAGATTACATCATGACGCTTCGCGCGATCTGCTTCTCATTCATCATTGCATTATTCACAGTATGCGTTCACTCAGAAGTTCAACTCCCACTCGTCGGCCCTCATGGAGAGACGTATGTTTCTCTCGGAGGTCGGCTTGACCATACCATCACTGAAGATGACCGTGTTGTGGCTGTAAGCAGCTTAGGTATTTTCTTTTGGGATATTGAAAGTGGTGAGTTACTAGGCCAGAGCCAAACGTTCACAGAACCCGCTTTGTCTGCCATGTTCTCTGACGACGGCTTCGCCTATGTCTTGTTTGAATCAAAGTTGATGCGCTTTGATTTATCTGGAAACCTTCCAAACGAACCTGAAACGTTCAATACCATTTCGGGTAAAAAGATTTTGTCGATTTCTGACAACTCATCTTATCTTGTGACTCAAAATGAAGATTTTCGCATCCATGTCTATCAAACAGGTGATATTCAAGAAATTGATTTAACTACGATTTCTGAAATCAAAGCAAAGAAAATCTGGTTCTCCCCGAATGAAAAAAACATGCTCATTGATTATTACAATGTTGATTATTCAACTGGTCAGACCGATTCAATCATTCAACTTTGGTCGCTCGATAGCCATAGTATGACGAGTAATCTTGATTCAATTACCAGAATGAATCCGATTATTGGAGTTTCCGCTTATTTCTCAAACGACAACAACTATCTGATACTCTCCGGCCATTTGGGTGCTCCTTCAATATGGAATGTCAACGATGGGGCGTTCATACAAGAAATTGAAACGCCCTATCAAATCATCCGTAATTCAAATAAAGACGGCTTTGCATTGATTCAAAATGAGAACCAATTGATTGAAGTTGAATTGCCTTTGTTTAACCAAACCATTGAGTTCGAATTTTCTGAGAACGAACGGTTTTCTTCATTTGGTTATATTCAAGAAGGAGAGCGGCTTGCCGTGGCGGTTGTTGAAACCGTAAACGAAACGAGTAATAGAAAAGTCGTTGAATTTGACAGTGAGACTGCGGAACGGTTGACGGAAACTACACTCCCACCTGACTATCCATCTCATATTTCTGTGTTAGAAAATCCTCCACGATATCAAACATCGTATTCCTATGGCAATTTAGTCATACGCTCTGTGACTGGTGACACTGTTGTGATGGAATTGGATCAATTTACACAAAGTAGCTATCACTTTGATGTGAATGGTCTGTACCCCTTTGTTTCAAATGGTGAATATTATATTCGAAATGAACGGTCAAATGGAATTTCAATCTATAAATCAAATTCAAATGAATTAGTCAAAGTGATTGATCTTGGAGAGGGTATATATTCTTATCGTTTAAGGAACCTCTGTATTTCTGATGATTTGAATATTGTTGCATCTCAGAGCCGAACATCGATTCAAGTCTATGATGTGAATCAACAAATTGAACTGTTGAGCCTAAGCGAACAAGATTTAGGTGTTGATGGAATATACTCAGTTAAGTTCAACCTTTCATCGAATGGGCGATATTTAGCCATTTATGAAAGAAATCAGATTACAATTTGGGACGTATTTCAGAACCAACAGGTGAAAAAACTTGAGAATATTAATATTTCACTTTCATGGAACTCAACAACATTCTCTCCTAATAATTCTACGCACTTGTTCCCTTTGGATCGTCTCCTAATAGAGCAACCAGCTGATTCTGATCAAAGCCAACTCTTTTTCCTTCCGACATTTTCGAGCGTTAGAGCATTGGCATTCACCCCGGATGCTCAGTATCTCGTTGTTTTGGGATTGAGAGAATTTTTCGTATTTGATTATGAACTGCGCGAGTATCTATATACAATCGAAATGAGAGAAATTGAGAATGAGTATTACCAAAGAGTTGCGATTAGCCAAAATGGAAAATATATCGCAGTTCAATTGACAAATCGCGTATTGGTCTATGATCTGCTCGAAAAAACTGAAGTGATGGAAGTTCCTCAATATAGTTCTGAGCCTGATTCGATTGCGTTTTATAACGAACAAAACTCTCTCATCGTGCTCTATCGAGACGGCAACCGCGTCATTTGGCCGTTGCCTGAAATCCAAACTCCAGTCGACGATTGGCAACTCGCAGACTATTAACTGCTGGGTATCGATCCAGAATTCGTTTCCTGAATTTTCAGGGTGAGGAGGGGGCCGCTTTCACGGCCCCCTTTTGATTGGACATTGCGCGACATCAGCTCTGGGAATGGGTTTGGGGGAACCGGTATCAAATAGAACCCATGCCGCACAAATTTGTAATTTCGTTATTCGTTAACAACTACCTGAACCGGCAAGCCCGCCGGGCGCGTCATGTTGCGCCTTGGCGTTGCCTTACGCGCCGGGGCGCTCAATTCAATGGTTGTTGGGGAATTCAAAATTGCATTCTCAACCCGGGGAGCAATCGCCCATTCCGCAAGCGATCCACCGACCATGCCGCCGCCGGCGGCGGTCGCCAAAACCAGAATCATTGTCTTTTTGTCCCAGCGCGTTTCCTTATTCATGACCTCAGTCCTCAATCCATATCAATTTTGATCTTCACACACTAAGACGCATTGTTTGATGAGAAAGCTTCAAGGAGTCAAAAAAATCTAAGTGAGGATATTTGTATGGTGTGCAGTGGCGTAAATCCCTCCTTGCGCCTGCGGCGCCTTCCCACCTTTTTTAAGGGGAGGCAGGTGGCAATGTCATTGACTTAAGGCTGTCCTGGTTCAGCGTGAACTGGAATATTCGGATGGTTGCGTTAGGTAGTCCGAGTTATGGTAGTTGAGTTTTTTTTAGGCATGGGGGAATGCTCGAAATGGTTGAACAAGGTTGGAGGCGGAGCG